>JBEBGT010000333.1:0-4450 GCA_040081365.1 Candidatus Eiseniibacteriota bacterium
GCTGGTCGGTGGCAGCGAACTTCTGGCGCTCCAGCTTGGGCGTGCCCATGTCGAGCAGGCGCTCGAACAGCGCCGCGACATCGTGCGGCGCGATGGTGTGGCCCAAGAGGTCCATGGCGTGCTGCATCTTGGCGAGCACGCGGCGGGGCATGGTGAACGACACCTTCACTTCGTCGGCGTTGAGCGGATCGACGTGCGCGCGCCTCGCAAGTGGTACCGGTGAACTCGCCGGTTCTGCGGGACTCGATAGGACAGGCACACGCGCCAGCGCGTGTGAAATGGCCACATGGCCAATCGCGTGCGCAGCAGGAACTGTTGCCGCGGCAATGGCTTCCGATGTTGCAAGAGCTTCCGCGGGGCGCTTACTCGTGAGAAGCAGCGCGGGCGCGGTGCTCGTGACCGCGGGCGCGCCGCTCATGATCGGAGCTGCTGCAGGCTCGTTCGCCGGTCGCAGCGGCTCGATGCGTGTCGGCACGGCCGGCCGCGGGAACCGGCACGCGAGCCAGTCCTTGAGCTCGGACTTGCTGCGTCCCGTGGCGGCGGCGATCAGCTCGTCGACCGTCTCGGGCCGCAGGTACGTGGCCAGCGTGTGCACCGCGGTGAGCGCGATGCGGCCGTCGGCCAGCGCGTCGAACAGCGCGGGGAACTCGCGGCACTTGCGCGCCGCCCACAGCCTGCGTCCCGCCGCATCGTCGGACATGCCGAGCTCGCCGAGGCAGTAGTCCCACATGGTGGCGTAGCTGGCGACTGCGTACAGGTCGCGTTCCTCGACCGCGGCGAGCCGCACCAGCAGCCGCGCGGTGACCAGGCGCTCCTGGCGCGTGTACTCGATCGTCTCCCGAAGCAGCACGTCGGCGTCGGTGCGCAGCATCTCGAAGTACAACATGACCCGCTCCGCTTCGGGGGCAGAGTGATCACGAGGGCGAGTCCAAGCCTAGCATGACGAACTTCGAGCTCTGCAAGTGCGCGTGCAGCGCCGAGCGCGGCTCCGGATGAGAACGCGCGAGGGAGAGGCGCGCGGCGCGCTGTGCGCGCGCGGGCGTGCGAATGCGGGCGCTTTGCGGAGCGCGCCTCGGGTTCGGACTCGCGCGTGCATTTCATGCGTCAAGCACGAACTCGCGTGAGCATGAAAGCGATGCGTCAAGAGTTCGTGGGCGAGCGCCCTGGCGAGGCGCTCGCTTCAAGAACCGCGGCCACCCCTTGTGTTCACTCCACGATGACAGCCCGGACCGTGCGCGTGTCGCCCCCAAAGCGCAGGCGTACGAACTGCAGCCCCGCGTGTACGCGCGTCTGCGGTGCCCAGTCGAACGCGTGTGGCCCCGCGCTCTGGATGCCGAGGTCATGCACGGCGAGCATGCGTCCCGCGACGTCGAGCAACTCGAGCTGCACGTGCCCGGCGCGTGGGAGCGTGTAGCGCAGGCCGAGCCGATCGGACCGCGCAGGCGTAGGGGCGAGCGGCGCGAGCTCGAGCCCCGTGACGCGGCCCTGCGGCACGTCGAGGACGCTGCCGCCCAGCGTGCCGTTCGCCTGGACGCGTTGGGCATAGATGTCGTTGTTGCTCGTGGTAAACGTGCGTGAGTCGGTCCAAGCGACGATCAGCCCGCCGCTGCCGTCGGCGAGCACGGCGCCAGCGCCACTCTGGGAGCCCGTGGCAACACTCACGCCTCGCCCGTTCACGGGCCACGCGGCGTCGGCGGCGCCCGTGGAGAGCAGGTGATGAGCATAGACATCCGCGACGCCTCCGTCTCGCCGGTCGTCCCAGACGACCAGCGCGCCGCCCGAGCCATCCGGCAGCACCACGAGGCCGGAGTGATTCCCGAACGCCGCGCAGAAGTTGAGGTCCGCGACCGGCCACGCCGGATCGAGCGAGCCATTCGCGAGCAGGTGCTGAGCGTACAGCGCCGGGATGCTGCCACTGCGCGCGTCGATCCAGGCCGCGAACACGCCACCGGCTGCACCGGCCGCCACGCTGGCTCGGGTCTGGTTCCCGCCGGCCGCGCAGGCAAGGCTGCCGTCCGCGGGCCATGTTGGGTCGAGCGTGCCGTTGGCCCGCAGGTGATGGATGTAGATATCCGCGGTGAGCCCGGGCCGGTAGTCCTCCCAGCCAATGAACGCTCCACCGGCGGCATCCGGTGCGATGTCGGGGATCTGCTGCAGCCCCACGGCCGTGCACACCGCGATGCCATTCACCGGCCAGCCGGGTGCGATGCTGCCGTTCTGGAGCAATCGCTGCGCGTAGATGTCCGCAGATGCGCCATTGCGTGTGTCGGTCCAGGTGGCGATCAGCCCGCCGTGCCCGTCGGGCGCCAGCACCATGTTGTTCTGCCCGCCGGCACCCGAGACGATGGGATTGCCGTTCACGGCCCACGCCGGATCGAGCTGACCGTTGGAGAGCACGCGTGCGGCAAAGAGATCCGTGTCGTTGCGCAGGTCACGCCATGCGACGATCGCGCCTCCGGCCTCGTCGGACAGCAGGTTGACCGACGCCTGCTGCCCGGCAGCTGTACACACCGCGAGCCCATTGGCGGGCCATGCGGGATCGACCGTGCCGTCGGAGCGCAGGTGCTGGGCATACACATCGGAAGTCGCGGCGGAGCCGGTCCTGAAGTCCTGCCATGCGAGGTACGCGCCGCCACTGCCATCCGAGATGATCTTCGGGCCGTTCTGCGCGCCCAGGAGCGCGGTGATGGCCACGCCGTGCACCGGCCATACGGGATCGATGACTCCGGTCGACAGCACATGCTGGGCGTAGACGTCGGTGTCGACGCCATTGCGGAGGTCGTTCCAGGCGATGAACACCCCACCCGCGAGGTCGCTGGCGATCGCATGGCCCGATTGCAGGTTCGGGCTCGTGCACACCGGGAGGTTCACGGTCGCGCTGGACGGCCAGTCGGCTCGCGTGGGAGCAGTGGCGATGCACAGCGCCAGCACGGCCATCGCGATGCGGATCGGGAGGGAGTTGGACATGCACGACCTCGTCGAGGCGCGGTCTTTACGCACAGGACCGCGAGTGTGGACGGTGAGGGCGGGGGACCCGGTGAGCCTTGGCGATTTCCCGATCGCACACGCAGTTTAGAATGAATGCTGCCCCTAGTCAGCACAATTGCTGGGGGTCGACCCGTCGAGTTCACTCCACGATGACAGCCCGCACCGTGCGCGTATCGCCCCCGAACCGCAGGCGCACGAACTGCAGCCCCGCGGCGATGCACGTCCGCGGCGCCCAGTCGTACGCATGTGGCCCCGCGCCCTGGACGCCGAGGTCGTGCGCGGCGAGCATGCGCCCCGCGACGTCGAGCAACTCGAGCCGCACCTGCCCGGCGCGGGGGAGTGTGTAACGCAGGCCGAGCCGATCGGCGCGCGCGGGCGTGGGAGCGAGCGGCGCGAGGTCGAGCCCGGCGGTGCGGCCGTGCGGCACGTCGAGCACGCTGCCGCCCAGCGTGCCGTTCGCCTGGACGCGTTGGGCATAGATGTCCGCCCCCGTCGTGCCAAGGGTACGGGAATCGATCCAAGTCGAGAACAGACCACCGCTCCCATCCGGTATCGCCGCGCCGTCGGAGTTCTGACTGTTCGTCGCCGTGCAAACGCCCCGGCCGTTCACCGGCCAGGCCGGATCGGCAGCACCGTGGAGCAGCAGGTGATGCGCATAGATGTTCAGACCACTACGACTGTCGTCCCACACCGCCAGCGCGCCACCCGCGAGGTCCGGTATGAGGATCAGGTTCAAGTGCGAACCGAACACCGCACAGAAGTTGAGGTCGGTTGCAGGCCACAGGGGGTCCAAGGAACCACTGCCCAACACGTGCTGGGCGTAGAGCGACGGGATGGCGCCTGCACGCGCGTCGGTCCACGCGAGGAACGCCCCTCCGTCGTCATCTTGGAGGATCTGTGGCCGGGTCTGGTTCCCGACTGAAGTGCACACGGGAAGTCCAGCCACCGGCCAATCCGGTGCGAGCGTCCCATCGCCGCGGATGTGGTGCGCGAAGATATCGGTGCTGGACCCTCGTTGGTCCTCCCACGACACGAAGACGCCGCCTTCGGTGTCGGTCGACAGCGTTGGAAACGACTGCAGACCGTTCTCGGTGCAGACCGGGACGCCATCCACCGGCCATCCTGCCGCCCGGGCGCCTGTCACCAGCATGTGCTGCATGTAGATGTCGGAGTCCGGACCATTCCTTCGATCCTGCCAGACCGCGAATAGCCCGCCGTGTCCATCCGATGCGATCGTGCCGTTGAACTGGGCCGCGGGCGCGGACACGATCGCAATGCCATTCGCAGTCCATGCGGGATCCACCTGTCCATTGGCTAGAACGCGCGCCGCGAACATGTCGCTGTCATTGCGATTGTCGCGCCATGCGATGACGGCGCCGCCCGCGCCATCGCTCACGATGCTCGTCCTGGCCAGCAGGACCTGCTGCCGGACCGCCGTCGAGACGGGCAGGCCATCCACGGG
>JBEBGT010000334.1:0-4445 GCA_040081365.1 Candidatus Eiseniibacteriota bacterium
GCAGCACGCGAAGGACGCGGGCGTCGCGCTGTCCCGCGCCGGCGAGCCGGCGGGCAAGGCCGCCATCCCGCCGGTCCAGCTCGGGCAGGTGCTGGTCAACCTGCTGCGCAACGCCGTCGACGCGAGCGCGCGGGGGGGGACCGTGGCCGTCGAGTCCGCGCCCGAGCCCGGCCACGTGGTCCTGCGCGTGCGCGACACCGGCGCCGGCATGACCCCCGAGGTGCGCGCGCGGATCTTCGACCCGTTCTTCACGACCAAGCCGGTCGGCAAGGGCACGGGCCTCGGGCTCTGGGTGTGCCAGAACATCCTGAATCGTGCCGGCGGCTCGCTCGAGTGCGACACGGCCCCCGGCTCTGGCACCACGTTCACGATACGTTTACCCGAAAGGATCCCGACATGAGCGAATGGCCTGATGCGCGCCGCCTGCGCGTGCAGCCGGCTCCGGAGGCTGTCCCGGTCGTCGGCGCCGGGCACGACCAGCGTCCAGCGCTCGAGTCCGGCATCGGCTGCCGTGGCCACGGGCTGGGCCGCGGCCCAGATGTTGAGCCCCAGGTGATGGTGATAGCCCCCGGCCGAGACGAACAGCGCCCCGGGGAAGAGCCCCGTGGCGAGCCCGAAGCCGAGGCCGTCCATGTGGAAGCGGCGCGCCACGCCCAGGTCGCGCGCGTAGAAGTGCAGGTGGCCCATCACCGTGCCCACGGGGGCGCCGGTCCAGCGTTGCTCCCCCGCGGCAGCGAGCAGGCCGCGCGCATCGAGCGGGTCGAGCGTGCCCACCACCTGCCCATCGCGGTACACCCACTGATCGCGCGGCCGGTCGGCGTACACCTCGACGGTGATGCCATCGGGATCGGTCAGGTAGATCGCCTCGCTGAACAGGTGATCGGACGAGCCGAAGCGCTCCCCGGCTTCTTCCAGGTGGCGCAGGAAGCGACCCAGGTCGGCGCGACCGGGCAGCAAGAGCCCATAGTGGTAGAGCCCGATCGATCCGCGCTCGGGCACGGGCTCGGCGCCGGGTGTCTCCAGCAGTTCGACCAAGCGCAGTCCCGCGGCACTGCCGTAGCAGGGCAGGCCGTCGACCGCCGCCAGTACCTGCAGCCCCAGGATGCGTTCCAGCCAGGCTCCGGTGCGGCGCGCATCGGCGACGCGCAGTCGGACCGGGCCCAGGGAGATGTCGTCCGGCAGTCGTGCATTCACGGTTCGGTCTTCTCGCGAGTGAGGGTGCCGCGTCGGGGTCCGCGGCGGGGCCCGGCGGGCCGCCCGCCGCGGCGACTTGAAAGAACCGCCATCTGCAGGATACTGGCGAGGTCCCACCAAACCCAAGCGCCCGGCCGGTCGGGCGATACCCGGAGACGCGCCATGCGGAAGACCTCGCCCCTGATCGTGATCCTGCTCATCGTGTTCGCGGCTGCGAGCGCGTTCCTGTTCATCCAGAATCGTACGAACTCGGCCACGCTCCGTGCGCTGCGTACGGAGCAGGACAACACGCGGACGCAGTACGATCGCGCGCTCGATGACATCGCCACCATCCAGGACAGCCTGAGCGCGATCGCGCTCGACGACACCGGCCCCCTGAAGTCATCCGCGCTGCGCCGGGAGCGTGCGCTGAACCCGAACCGCGGGGACGAGACGCTCGAGCGGGTGGCCGAACTGCGCGCCGGCATCCAGCGGGCGAAGGACCGCATCCGCCGGCTCGAGACCCGGCTCGGCGAGAGCGGCGCGAAGGTCGCCGGGCTCGAGCGCATGCTGACGCGCCTCAAGCAGAACCTGTCCGAGAAGGAGCGCACGGTGGCCCAGCTCACCGGCCAGGTCGACTCGCTGCAGACGAGCGTGGCCGGCCTCACGTCCACGGTGCAGGCGAACGAAAGCCGCATCCGCGACCAGGAGGCGGCACTCGAGGAGCGCCGCCGCGAGCTGGGCACGCTCTACTACATCATCGGGACGCGCGACGAACTCGTGAAGGCCGGCATCGTCGTGGCCACGGGTGGCTTCCTGGGACTGGGGCGCACATTGCTGCCGGCCCCCAACGTGAACGAGGCGCGCTTCCAGGCGCTCGACACCGACCAGCAGTCCACGATCACCGTGGCGGCGGCCCGCGCCCAGGTCATCACCGCGCAACCCGCGAGCAGCTACCAGCTCGTGCCGGTCGAGAAGCAGCTCGAGTTGCGCATCGTCGACGTGCGCGAGTTCCGCAAGGTGCGACACCTGATCGTCGTCACGGGCTGAACCCGACGGCCGCTACCGCTACTCCTCGACCGCCATCGACATGAGCGCGTGCACCGGCAGCGGTGCCAGCTTGTCGCGCCCGCCGAGCCCGGTGAGTTCGATCACGAACAGCGTGGCCACCACCTCGGCGTTCAGCTTGCGCACCAGTTGCGCGGTGGCGAGCGCGGTCCCGCCCGTGGCGAGCAGGTCATCGACGATCACCGTGCGCCAGCCCGGTTGCAGCGCGTCGGCGTGCAGTTCGAGTGTGTCCTCCCCGTACTCGAGCGAGTAGACCTGCCGCACCGTGCGCCCGGGCAGCTTGCCGAACTTGCGTGCCGGCACGAACGGCACGTTCCAGTGCAGCGCCAGCGGCGCGCCGAACAGGAAGCCGCGCGACTCGATGCCGACGACCGCCTGCGGCCGCTCGACGGTCGCCGCCAACCGCTCGATCGCAGTGCGGAAGGCCTCGGGGTGCGCGAGGAGCGGCATGATGTCCTTGAAGCGGATGCCCTTCTTGGGGAAGTCGGGCACTTCACGGATATGGTCCTCGAGGCGGATCATGCGGCGCTCTCCGGGGTGGGATCAGTGGATGGACTCGCCGGGGCCGGAGTCGGGCTCGGGCCCGGCGTCGCGGTCCATGTCGGCGAGACGGATGGCGTGGCGCAACTTGGCCAACGCGCGCGACTCGATCTGGCGCACACGCTCGCGCGAGATCCCGAAGTGCTCGCCGGTCTCCTGCAGGCTGCGCGCGATGCCGTCGTGGAAGCCGTAACGGATGCGGATGACCTGTTCCTCGCGCTGCGCCAGTGAGCGCAACAGCCGGTCGAGCTTCTCGTGCTCGAGCTGGATCTCGACCAGGCGCTCCACGGACATGGTGCCCTCACCGTAGTCCTCGGCCGAGAGTTCCTGGAATCCGTCGACGCCCTCATGCTCGTCGAGCGACTTCATGCCGTTCAAGAGCGCGCGCAGACGTTCGGCGCGCGGCGTGGAGATATCGAGCTCGGCGGCGATCTCGCTCACCGCGGGTTCGCGGCCGAGCCGCGAGCGCAGCAGGCGTTCCGTGCGCGTGTAGCGGTTGAGCTGCTGATACATCTGGACGGGAATGCGCACGGCGCGCGACTGTTCGGCCAGCCCGCGCAGGATGGCCTGGCGGATCCACAACGAGGCGTAGGTGCTGAAGCGCAACCCACGTTCAGGCTCGAAGCGGTCGACCGCATGGATGAGGCCGAGATTGCCCTCCTCGATCAGGTCCAGGAAGGGCAGCCCGCGGTTGCGATAGGTGCGTGCCACGTGCACCACGAGCCGGAGGTTCGCGAGGATCATGCGCCGGCGCGCGTCCTCGTCGCCGGCGCGTGCACGCGTCGCGGTCTCGAGCAGTTCGGGGTGCGTCATGAGCTTCACCCGGCCGCACTCGTTCAGGTACATGTCGAGCAGGTCGCGTTCGGGTTCGCGGGCGAGGGAGCGCGGGTCGAGCCGGACCGCGACCTCCTCGACGTCATCCTCGGGCAGCCGGACCCCCGCCGCCAGCATACGCGCGCGGAACGCCTCGAAGGCCCCGTCCTCGAACTCCGGATCCATGAGCAGGGCGTCGTAGTCGCGCCGGCTCAGCTCGCCCTGGGTGCGCGCGTCGCGCTCCGCGCTGGCGAGGCGGTCCGAGAAGCGGACGATGTCGGGCATGCTCATGGAATGCTACCCCGTGACTCGGAAGCCATCCGGGGCCTCCGCCGCTTCGAACCACTGCACGGCCGCGTGTTCGACCCGCGCATGGCGCGGCCCGGACCGCAGCGCTTCCACGAACCGCTCGAGCGCCCCGGTGTCGCCGTGGGCCTCGCACTCCACTGCGCCGTCGGGCCGGTTGCGGACCCAGCCGGCGAGTCGGTCGTCAGTGGCCTGGCGGAGCACGAAGGCCCGGAAGCCGACGCCCTGGACTCGCCCGCTCACCAGCACTCGCACCGCTCGCATGGCCGCAGGATGGACTCGGCCGCGCGCGCCCGCAAGCGCGCGGCCGCCCGCCGGAAACAGTGGAAGACCTGCTGCCGGAACGACATCAGCCGGAAGGCGCAGGCCCTCCGGCTGATCGAAGAATGGTCGGGGCGAGAGGATTTGAACCTCCGACCCCCTGGTCCCGAACCAGGTGCTCTACCAGGCTGAGCCACGCCCCGACCGAAGATGTGGGTGTGTCACCGCGACGCTACGGGGTGCCACGGGCGAGGGAAGCTAGCACAGCGCCCGGAGTCCTGACA
>JBEBGT010000335.1:0-4438 GCA_040081365.1 Candidatus Eiseniibacteriota bacterium
TCGCGCGCGTGCGTGCCCACCCGAACATCGCGCGGCTCGAGGACCAGGTCGCGGTCGACCTCATCCTGGACTCGAAGCTACCCGGCCACCCCGGCCGGCGCGGCCGCGGTGACACATGCTGGGGTGCCTACGTCATGGACCGCACCACGCGCCGCATCCGGCCGGTCACCGCGCGCGCCACCGTGCTGGCCACCGGGGGCTGCGGCAAGGTGTACCTGTACACCACCAACCCCGACGTCGCGACCGGCGATGGCATCGCGATGGCCTACCGCGCGGGGGCGAGCGTCGAGAGCCTCGAGTTCATGCAGTTCCATCCCACGTGCCTCTATCACCCGCTCGCGCGCACGTTCCTGATCTCGGAAGCGGTGCGTGGCGAGGGGGCCGTGCTGCGTACGCTCGATGGCACGCGCTTCATGCCGGGCGTGCACCCGCTCGCCGAACTCGCACCGCGCGACATCGTGGCGCGCGCGATCGACCGCGAGATGAAGAAGCGTGGCGAGCCGCATGTCTGGCTGGACCTCACGCACGTGAAGCCGGCGCGCATCCGGGCGCGCTTCCCGAACATCGACGGCCGGCTGCGCGAGTTGGGACTCGACATGACGCGCGCGCCGATCCCGGTGGTGCCCGCGGCGCACTACATGTGCGGCGGGGTGCGCGCCACGCTCGGCGGACGCACCGACCTCGACGGGCTGTACGCCATCGGCGAGGTCGCCTGCACGGGGCTGCATGGCGCCAACCGGCTCGCCAGCAACTCGCTGCTCGAAGCCCTGGTGGGCGCCCACCGAGCGGCGGCCGAGGTGCGCGAGCGACTCGCGCATGTCGGCCCCGCGCCGCGGGCCGAACGCTGGCAGTCCGCGGGCACCCGGCCGCCGCGCGAGGCGGTGGTGAGCGACCACAACTGGGACTCCGTCCGGCGCGTCATGTGGGAACTGGTCGGGATCGTGCGGTCGGACGAGCGCCTGGCCTTCGCGGCGCGCCGGCTGGCACTGCTGTCGGACGAGATCGAACGCGACTACGAACGGCTGCGGCTATCGCCGGACCTGATCGAGCTGCGCAACATCGCGCTGGTCGCGAGCCTGATCGTGGCCTCGGCGGGCAAGCGCCGGGAGAGCCGCGGTCTGCACTACAACCTCGACCATCCGGCCCAAGTGGCCTCGTGGGCACGGACCCGGGTGGTCCTGCGCCGGACGCGGGGCGCGGGACGGCGGCTTGTGCCCGGTTCCCGCAGCCGCCTATAGTCCCGGTGGGGAGGGTCCATGAGTCAAGAGACCATGTTCCGCGATGCCATCGACGAGCTGCGTGAGCGCGGGAGCCATTTCGCCCGTGAAGCCTACGTGTTCGTGGTCGCCGCGTTGGGTGAGACGGTACGGGCTCTGCCCGCGGACCGGCTCGCCGACCCCGAGAGACGCCACCTGAGCGGTCGCGAGCTCTCCGCCGGCATCGTGCGCATCGCCCGCGAGGAGTTCGGTGCGCTGGCGCCCATGGTGTTCCGCGAATGGGGCGTCCAGCGCAACGAGGACATCGGTACCATGGTGTTCGAGCTCGTCGAGGCCGGCCAGCTGAGCGCGCGGCCCGAGGACACCGTCGCCGACTTCCAGGGCGGTCCCGACCTGCTCACCGCACTCGCCGGCAAGCCGCCGGCCCCGCGCGCCGGCCGCGACGCCTGAAGTCGTGAGGTCCCTCGCCCGGTTGTTCGGGCTGCTACGGCCGTATCGCGTGCGGCTCGCGTGCGCCATCGCCTGCATGGTGGTGTACTCGTTCGCCTCGACCGTCTGGCTCGTGCTCATCCAGCCGTTCATGCGCGTGCTGTTCTCGGGCGCGGAAGCGCAGATGCCCGCGAGCCCGTCGGCCGCGGTGCCCGCGCTCGCCGGGGTGCAGCGCACGCTGGGAGCGATGCTCGAGGGGTTGCCGCCATTCGTGGCGTTCGAGCGCCTGTGCCTGCTCATCCTGGTGCTGTTCCTGGTCAAGAACGGCGCCGACTACGCGGCCTCCTACCTGAGTGTGTCGGTCGAACAGGCCGCCATGCGCGACCTGCGCCGGCGGCTGTTCGCGCACCTGCAGCAGCTGCCGCTGTCGTACCTGAATGCGCGCCGCTCGGGTGAGATCATGTCGCGCCTCACCAATGACGTCGAGGCGCTGCGCGGCTCGCTCGCCGCCGGCATCAGCAACCTCTTGAAGGACGGTCTCACGTTCCTCGGCTACCTGGCCATGGTGTTCGCAGCCTCCTGGCGCCTGGCGCTGTTCTCATTCGTCGTGCTGCCGCCCGCGGCGTGGGCGCTGGTCACGATCGGGCGCAAGATGCGCAAGCGCTCGGGCCGCGCCCAGGAGGAGATGGCGGCACTCACCGGCACGCTGCAAGAGAACATCGCCGGGGGCCGCATCGTGCGGGCATTCGGGGCCGAGCACTTCGAGGAAGCACGCTTCGAACGCGCCAACACGGGTTACTTCCGGGCGTTCACGCGCCTGCGCCGGGTCTCGGCGGCGGCCAAGCCGCTGTCGGAGTACGCCATCATCCTGGTGGCGGTCGCCATCGGCTGGATGGGCGCGCGCGAGGTGTTCCAGACGCGCACGCTGCCGCCCGAGCGGCTGTTCACGTTCGTCGCCGCGCTCCTCAGCATGCTGTCGCCGGTCAAGAGCCTGAGCGAGATCGGCGGCACGCTCGCCGCCGGGCTGGGTGCCGCGGACCGCGTCTGGAGCCTGCTCGATACGCCGCCGTCGATCGCCGATGCACCCGGGGCGCGCACGTTGCCCTCATTCGCGCGGGAGATCCGCTACGAGCACGTGACGTTCGCGTACAACACCGAGCGCACCGTGCTGCACGATGTCGACTTCACGGTGCGGCGTGGGGAAGTGGTGGCCCTGGTGGGCACCAGTGGGGGCGGCAAGAGCACCACGCTCGACCTGCTGGCGCGCTTCCACGATCCCGGTCAGGGCCGGGTCACGTTCGATGATGTCGACCTGCGGGATGCCACGTTGCGGTCGTTGCGCGGCCAGCTCGGCGTCGTGTCGCAGGAGACGATCCTGTTCCACGACACCGTGCGCGCCAACATCGCCTATGGGCTCGAGCATCCCGAGCCGGCCGCCATCGAGGCCGCCGCGCGCGCCGCGCATGCCCACGATTTCGTGGCGCGCATGCCACAGGGCTACGACACGGTGATCGGCGACCGCGGCGTGTTGCTGTCGGGCGGCGAGCGCCAGCGGTTGGCCATCGCGCGCGCGCTCCTGCGCAACCCACCCATCCTGTTGCTCGACGAGGCGACCTCGGCGCTCGACACCGAGAGCGAGCGGCTGGTGCAGGACGCGCTCGAGCGGCTCATGCAGGACCGCACCGTGCTCGTGATCGCACATCGGTTGTCCACGGTGCAGCACGCCGACCGCATCTTGGTGTTCGAGGGCGGACGGATCGTGCAGCAGGGGCGGCACGACGAACTGCTCGCCGCCGGCGGGACCTATCGCCGGCTGCACGACCTGCAGTTCCGCGACGCATGACCGCGCCGCGCTCGCTCGCCGTGCCCGCCGGTGGCTTTCGCCGCATCGCGGTGCTGCGGTTGTCGTCGCTGGGCGATGTCGTGCTCACGCTGCCGGTGGTGCACGCGCTGCGGCGCGAGTGGCCCGAGGCCGAACTGCAGTACTGGGTGAAGGAGGAGTACGCCGCGGTGCTGCGGCACGACCCGGCGGTGAGCCGCGTGCGTGCGCTCGAACGGGATGCACGACGGCTCGAGGACCTGGTGTCGATGAGCGCCGAGCTCGAGGACCGGGATCTCGTGGTGGACCTGCACGGCAGTGTGAGGACGCGTGTGCTCGCGTTCCGGTTGCCCGCACCCGTCCTGCGACTGCGCGGACGGCGGCTCGAGCGCGAGCGCTGGGTGCGGGCGCGTTGGACACGACCCGCGCCGTTGCCGCACGCCACCGCGCGCTACGCCGAGGTGCTCGCGCCGCTCGGACTCGCGGCCGCGGAACCGCCGCGCCTGACGCTCGACCCGGAGGCGGCCGCGTGGGCCGAGGTGCAGCACGGCGGGTTCGGCCGGCGCGAGGTGGTCGCGCTGTGCCCCGGCGCACGGCACGCCACCAAGTGCTGGCCCGAGGAGCGGTGGTGCGAACTCGAAGCCGCGCTCGCCGAGGCCGGGGTGGCGAGAGTCGTGCTGACCACGCCGGCCGAACGACGCGCCATGCCCCGCCTCGCCGCGCAGGTGTCGGGTGGCGAGGGGGCGGTGTGGGCCACGGAGTCGCTGGAGCGCAGCATCGCCTGGTTGTCGCGCTGCACCCTGGCGGTCACCCATGACTCGGGGCTCATGCACGTGGCCGCGGCGTGCGGGAAGCCCGTGGTGGCGTTGTTCGGCAGCACCTCGCCCGTGCTGGGGTTCGCCCCGTGCGGTCCCGGTCACGCCGTGCTGAGCCGCGAGTTGCCGTGCCAGCCCTGCACGGTGCATGGGCGGGA
>JBEBGT010000336.1:0-4430 GCA_040081365.1 Candidatus Eiseniibacteriota bacterium
CATGTACGCGCCCATGGTCATCGATGAGCAGGCCTACCGCGCCAAGCCCATGAACTGCCCGGGCCACATCATGATCTACAACGCGCGCAAGCACAGCTATCGCGACCTGCCGGTGCGCTTCGCCGAACTGGGCACCGTGTACCGCTACGAGCGCTCGGGCGTGCTGCACGGCATGGAGCGCGTCCGCGGCTTCACGCAGGACGACTCGCACATCTTCTGCCGGCCGGACCAGCTGCAGGACGAGGTGCAGGGCGTGCTGGACCTGCATCACCACCTGATCACCACATTCGGCTACGAGTACCGCTGCTACCTGGCCACCCGGCCGCTCGACAAATCGCTGGGCACCGACGAAGAGTGGACGTTCGCCGAGGGCGCGCTGCGTGCGGCACTCGAGGCGCGCGGCATGGCGTACGAGGTCGACGAGGGCGGCGGTGCGTTCTATGCGCCCAAGATCGACATCAAGCTCAAGGACGCGCTGGGCCGTGAATGGCAGTGCGGCACCGTGCAGGTCGACCTGAACCTGCCCAAGCGCTTCGGGGTGTACTACACGGGCTCGGACGGCAAGGACCACGAGGTCATCATGCTGCACCGCGCCCTGTACGGCTCGCTCGAGCGCTTCGTGGGCATCTACATCGAGCACACGGGTGCCGAGTTCCCGGTCTGGGTGGCGCCGACGCAGGCGATCGTGATCCCCGTGAACGCCAAGGCGCACGAGTACGCCAACGGCACGCTGGCCGCGCTGCGCACGGCCGGTGTGCGCGCCGAGGCCGACCTGCGCGACGACAAGCTGGGCGCCAAGATCCGCGACGCCGAGCTGGAGAAGATCCCGTACATGCTCGTGGTGGGACCGCGCGATGCCGAGGCCGGCACGGTGTCGGTGCGCCGCAAGGGCGAGGGCGATCTGGGGGCGATGCCGCTCGCGGGCTTCCTGGAGCGCATCACCGAGGAGATCCGCAGCAAGAAGCACTGACGCGCGCAAGCTTCGTCTGCAAAGCGCATCGCCCCGGTCCGTTCGCGGACCGGGGCGATGTGCTTTCCGCGCGAGCGCGGGTGCCGGACGAGGCGGCGCTACTTGCCCTGCCAGCCGATGCGGATCGACCATAGCTGCAGGTCGTCCTGGCGACGGCTGAACGTGCTCCAGCGCACCTCGGCACCGAGCACTGGACCGAAGCCGGCGAACTCGTAGCGCAGCCCGGTGGAACCCAGCACCCCCCAGCCGGACGAGCCGGGAAAGCGAATATCGACGGTCCCGAACGGGTCCTCGAAGTGATACGGCCGCACGCCCGCCGCCATGTAGCCGTAGCCGGCACCGGCCAGCAGCCACACACTCTTGAAGGCGCGGTACTGCACCTCGGCGCGCCCGGCCCCGAGCCAGCCGCGCTGGCGCCAGTCGAACGACAGCGTGTCGAAGGTCGAGCTCTCGCCGCGGGCGCCGAGGGCGAGGATGGTGTAGTTCAGCTCGCCGACGGCCGGCAGCACCTGGTACTCCGCGTTCAACCGCATGCGCAGCCGCGGCCGCAGCCGCGCCTCGAGCCCGAACTCGAAGTCCTGCCCGGCCTCGTAGCGCTGGCGGATCGTGCTCGGGCTCGACAACCATCCGTAGCCCACGCTGCCGTGCAGGTGCAGCCAGCGCGGCAGGAACTGTCCGGTGTCGGGCGGGGCCTGCTGCGCCGGGAACGACTGCTCGGGCACGGCCGCGCGGACGGGGAGGGCACCCAGGCCGAGCACGAACAGCACGGCGGACGCGAGCACTCCAGGCGCGCGGCGGACAGCGAAGAGCATGCGAGACTCCCTCGAGGACGCCGCGGTCGACTGGCTTGATGATACGCGGACTCCGGGAGCGCGTGCACCACGAAAAGTGTGCTGCGGGGGCGTCCGTCACGCGAACGGTGGCGCCGGGGTTCCGCTGCGGCCGGCCCGCCGCGGCCCGAGGACCGCGCCCAGGTCCGCTCACCGGACGGGCCCGGCCCCTCGGCACGCTCCGCACACGGCGCAAGCACGCGCCCCGAAGCACGCGACCGGCGCAGGCCCGAGGGCCCACGCCGGTCGTGATCGCTGCTGGAGCTGCGCGCGGACTACTTGCCGCCGAACTTGAAGATGAGCTCCATCGAACCGTCGATGCTGTTGGGCCACCACGTGCTCTTGCCGCCGGCCTCGGTGTAGCTGGCCATGCCGAGCTTGTGGCCCATCTGGCCCGAGAGGCCCCAGGCGTCGCCCATCATGAAGTGGGCGCCCAGGTGGCCATGCAGGCTCACGCGCGTGGTGCTCTCGGTCTCGTACGTACCCGGCGCACCGCCGATGTTCTCGAACTTGGCCTTGCCGTTCCAGTACTCGATGCCGGGGCCCATGAACATGGTCACGGTCGGGATCGGGTTCCAGGTGCGGTCGCCGCCGAGGCGGAAGCTGATCGACTGGGTCGTGAACTTCGCATCCTGCGTGAGAGGCGCGGCGTCGTCACGCAGCTTGTCCGTCTCCGCCGAGAACCCGTAGTTGAACGCGAAGTTGAGCGCGTAGTTCTCCTTCATCTGGTTCCAGTACTCGAACCGGCCGCCGATCTCCGGCGTCTGGAACGCGGAGTTCACGCTGCCCTGCTGCGCGGCGATGTCCGCCGTGCCATGCATGAGACCGAACCCGACGACGATCGCATTCCCGGCCTTCGCCTGGCCGGCCACGAGCAAGAGGGCGAGCAGGGCGAGCGAGCTGGTAAGACGCTTCATTGGGAGACCCCCGGACACTCGTCGCGGCCTCCATGACCGGACGAACGGGCGGGGACGCTAGGGGTGCGTGGCGGGGGCTGTCAACGGGCCTGGCACCCCGCGGGAGAGCGCACCGGGCCGGGGAGCGGCGCGGCCGGAGCACGGGCGGGGCCCGCCAACCCCGACGGGCCCATGCGCTTGCGCCCGGGGGCTGCCGCATGTAGGATGCTCGCCGTTCACAAGCAGAGGCCCCGTGCTTCTCACCCTAGCGGACGTTCGCGTCGCGCAACGGGTTCGGCCAGTCCGGCCATGCCTTCCCTTCGGGAGGGTCCGCCGCTGGCATTCCGGTCGTCGTGGCCCTTCATCGGGCCCGGACGCCGGGCGGGGTTTCTCATGCCACCCCGCCCGGCGTCCTTTTGTTTTGGGGCTCGAGCAGTGTGGTCACGTCATGAAGCCATGGGGAGGGAGACGCCATTTCCATTCCGGGCAAGTCTCAGGAACCGCGCGTCAACGAGCGCATTCGCATCCCGCAGGTCCGTGTGATCGGTGATGACGGCTCGCAGATCGGCATCCTCACGACGCGTGAGGCGATCGCGATGGCCCAGGCCAAGGGGCTCGACCTCGTCGAGGTCGCTCCGACCGCACGGCCGCCCGTCTGCAAGATCATGGACTACGGTAAGTACAAGTACGAGACGAACCGTGCGGCGAAGGCGGCCAAGAAGAAGCAGCACCAGATGCAGCTGAAGGAAGTCAAGATGCGTCCGAAGATCGAGGACCATGACTACGACTTCAAGCTGAAGCATGCGCGCGAGTTCTTGGAGCAGCGGGACAAGGTCAAGTTCACGGTCACGTTCCGCGGCCGCGAGATGGCCCATCAGGAACTGGGGTACAAGATCATCGAGCAGGTGCTCATCGACCTGGCGGATGTCGCGGTGGTGGAGCAGTCGCCGCGCGCCGAAGGCCGCACCGTGTCGCTCGTGCTCTCACCCAAGGCGCAGCAGACCCCGTCGAAGCCCGCTACCAAGCCGGCCGACAAGGGTCCGGACGAAGCCACACCCCCGGCCGTCTGACGCCGGGGCACCGAAAGGAACCGCGATGCCGAAGATGAAGTCCAACCGCGCCGCCCGGAAGCGTTTCAAGCTCTCCGGCACCGGCCTGGCGATCCGCCGCTCGTCCAACCTGCGGCATGGCATGATCGCCGACAATCGCAACTCGAAGCGTCAGAAGGGCTCGAACGTCGTCGTGGCCCAGGCGGATCAGGCGCGCGTGCGCAAGATGCTGGGGAAGTGACCCCGCACCGCTCATTTCAGTGATGACCCGCCCCGCGCAGCGCCGTATGGCCACGCGGGCAGGAGGATAGACCGATGCCTCGTGCAAAAACCGTAGTCCCCGGCCGCGCCCGGCGTAAAAAGGTCCTGAAGGCTGCCAAGGGTGGCTACTCGGGTCGCAGCAAGCTGTTCAAGACCGCGCTCCAGACGCAGCAGCGCGCGGGCCAGTTCGCCTACGAGCACCGGCGGCTCAAGAAGCGGGACTTCCGCCGGCTGTGGATCGTGCGTATCAACGCGGCCGCTCGCCTGAACGGCCTCACGTACAGCACGCTCATCGCGGGCCTGAAGAAGGCCGCCATCGACGTCAACCGCAAGCTGCTCGCCGACCTCGCCGTCATGGATGCGGCGGCGTTCGCGAAGCTGGCCGAGGTGGCGAAGGGCGCGTCGGCTTAGACCGTGGCCGATC
>JBEBGT010000337.1:0-4425 GCA_040081365.1 Candidatus Eiseniibacteriota bacterium
GTGCCGGGCAGGAAGGCGGTGGTGTAAGTCGCGGCGCCGGCCGCGTCGAAGTGCTGGAAGCCGACGGTCGGGGTGGCACCCGGCTGCTCCCAGGACACGAACGCACCACTGTTGCCGTCGGCCAGCACACGCGGCGCGGCCTGAGCGCCGGCAGTGGGGCTCACCACGGCCACGCCGCCGGCGGTCCACACCCGCGAGCTGTCCGAGATGATGCGCTGCAGGAACACCTGCGGATTCGCCCCCCGGTCGTCGAGCCAGGCCACGATCGCGCCCCCCGCGCCGTCGGAGCACACCGCGGGCGCGCTCTGGTTGGCGTTCACCGTGGTCGTGTCGACGCGCAGGCCGTTCACGCTCCAACGCGCGGCGCCACTCTGGTCGAGCCGCTGCACATAGATGTTGCGCTGGCCACTCGGCCTGTCCGCCACCCACGCCACCACGATGCCGTTCTGGCCGTCGCTCGCCGCGTTGAGTGCGGCGAGTCCCGTGAAGCCCGTGCTCACGAGCACGCCGTTCGCCGCCCACTGCGCCGTGCCGGTGGAGTCCACACGCTGGCAGTAGATCTCGGCGGGCGTGTTGCGGGCATCGATCCATGCGGCCACGAAGCCACCGCGGCCGTCGCTGACCATGCGCAGGTTCGACGCATCGCCCGCCGCGATGTTGAAGGCCACGCCGGTCGCGGTCCAGTTCGCGGCGGAGACTCGGCCCGCCAGCGACAGCATCGCGAGCACGGCCGCGCACAGCATGACGCGGTGATGCCGATCCTTCGACATGCGTTCCCTCGTCTCGAGCGTGTGGGGGGACAGGGTCGCAGCACCCGGACAGCGGCCCGCGCTCCGTGCGGTGGCCGCGCGGCCCGTACCGGCCCGCTGCGGTCACGCTCCTACCGACTCCTGCAAACTGTGCACGCGGCCTTCTGCTAACGTACCGGCAGCCCGCGTTCCCCGCCGCGATCCGGCCGGGAAGTTGCGAGCGCGCCAGGTACCTCACCGCACGCACGACCTCGACAAGGTGCCCGGCCCGGCCCGCGGACGCAAGCCAGAACCAGAGCCATCGAGCCCCGCTGCTCCCCCCGAGATCCCTCGACCCGGCGGCGCGGGCCTTCCTTCGGACGGAGAACGGACCATGAGCACGATGCCGTGGCGGATCCTGGTGATCAGCGATCTCGGAGTGGACAGCGGGGAACCCGCGCCGGTGACGGCGGACTCGCTGCGGGGCTGGCTCGACTCGCTCGGGCTGCCCGTGGCGCTGGCACAGCTCGACCCGGCCGGGTTTCTCGCCGGCGGCCTCTCGGGTCCGGCGCTCGACGCGTTTCTGCATGACCCGAGGCAACAGCGCCTGGAGGCCGTCGCTCTGGGCCTGCGCCGCGTCCTGGCCGAGGCGGACGGCGCGGTGACGGTGGAAGTGATGTCGCTGTCGCGGAAGACGCTCGTGGACGGCTTCCGGACGCGTGTGCACACACGCGAACTCGCCACCGCCGAGCCGGTGACGCTGGTGGTGCTGGACTTCGACTTCTCGCACAAGGCGGAGGACCTCGCCGCGCTCAAGGCGCTGGCCGCGATGGCGGCCGAACTGCAGGCGCCGATCGTCGCGAACGCCGGCGCCGGGTTCTTCGAGCTGCGCTTCCTCGTGCAGGCCGGAGCCGTGAAGGACATCGCCGGCCGGCTGCAGAGCCCGGCGCACAACGGCTGGCAGGCGTTCCAGAAGGAAGAGGACGCGCGCTGGCTGTGCCTCACCCTCAATCGCTTCCTGCTGCGCGCGCCGCACGAACTCGAGGGCTATCGCGAGACCTGTGGCGAGTCGAACCCCGACAGCTACCTGTGGGGCCGCGGCGTGTGGCTGGTGGCCGCCGCCGTGGCGCGCAGCGTGAAGGGGAACGGGCACGCGCTCGACCTCTCGGGCAGTGGCGGGCAGTTCGGAGACGTGGCCACGCGGCCGTTCCCCATCAACGCGAACGAGACGCGCGCCCTGGCCGCCGAAGTGCCGTTCCCGGACACGCAAGCACTCGAGCTCACGCACGCCGCGTTCACGCCGGTGACCGGCGCACTCGGGCGATCCCACGTGATGCTGCCCATGGTGGTCACGACGCATCGCCACGCGCCGGGCAAGCTCACGGTCGAAGGCACGCTCGCTTACCAGATCACGGCCGCGCGGGTGGCGCTGGCGTGCGGCACGGCCGCTGGTGCGGTGGACGGTGGCGCGGACGACGCCGCGGTCGCCGCGCGGGTGCGTGGAGTGCTGAGCGAGCAACTGGGCGGCCTGCTCGGCGACCAGCCCGAGGCGCTCGCCGTGCAGGTGCTGCCGGCCGACGAGCAGGCTCCGCGCCGCGTCGCGGTCACGGTGAAGCCGCCGCTCGTGCTCGAGACCAAGTCGCCGGTGTTCGCGATGGAGTTCGCGATCGGCTGAGGAACGGGCACCAACCGGCTCCCGGGTTCATCGGCCCTGGATGGCTTCGGCGTAGCGCCGGATGTCGCCCGGCGTCCAGATCACATTCCAGCTGTGATACAGGAATCCGAAGCCCGAGGTGCGGGCCGTGCCCCCGCCTGCCTTGAGCGCGAGTGCGACGACGGTCGAGCAATTCTGCACGAACAATCGGTATTCCTCGCCGTCCCGGAAGGTGTGCCACCAGCGGCAGATCGCGTCCTCATCGAGCCCGCGGATGCGGATCCGATGGTCGGGGGAACGCCCCTCACTCGCGAGGTCGTCCGATTCACTGTTGACCGCTCCCGGATGACGGCCGTGCTTGATGGTAGCCGTGCCCGCCGGCCACCAGCTGATGTAGTCGCTACCGACCTTGAGTGCCGCGTGCCCGATGTTCCCGTGCTCCATGAAGTTCCACACCAGGACCTCGACCATGGCATCCCCCCTTGTCTCGTGTGGCCAGAGCATGCTCCCGCGAACGGGACTCGATCTTCCTGTCGCCCCGGGTGACCGGATGTGACGGCGACCGGTGAGGGCTCGGGAGCGGACCGGCCCACGGTGCCCCGCACCCTCTTGGGATAACGCGAGAAGTCACGGCTGGGCACACGATGGAGAAGCGTGCGCGAACTCGAGGCCGTCCGGCTTCGGCCGCGCGGAGATGTACGTTGCCTGAGCGTGGAATCCGGGGCTATGGTCGGGTCACCATCGCTGGCTGGATGTCGCCCACTTCTACCCCACGGGAAGACCGACATGAGCACGACGAACAAGCCGCAGACCGAGACCGTCACCGGCGCCGTCTCCCCGATCGCCGAAGCCATGGCGCGCACCGGGCACCTCGAAGGTCTCGACGACGAAGGACGCGTGTGCTTCCGCCCCGAAGGCGCGACGGAATCCGAGCCCGCGGCGGTCGCGACCGGCATCGCCGATGCGATCCTGTTGCGCGCGGTGCGCAACCAGGCCCGTGCACGGGCCGTGCGCACGGCCGATTCGAACCCGGGCTGGGTCATCATCGGGCTCGTGCGCGAGCGGCTCGCGAGTGACGCCATCAACCGCAAGGGCGCGCTCGAGGTGCGGCACGAGGGCGAGTCGCTGCACCTGGAGGCCGATCGCGACCTCACGCTGGTGTGCGGCAAGGCCACGCTCACGCTGCGCTTCGACGGCCGCATCGAGATCAACGGCACGCACATCCTCACCGCCTCGCGCGGTCCGCACCGCATCAAGGGTGCGACCGTGGCGATCAACTGATGACGCGACCCGCGATCCCCGACATCCTGGACGAGTGCCTCGAGGAGCTGGGCTTCGTCGAGGCCCGTCTCGCCGCGCTGGCGTTCTCGCCCGACGTGCCCGAGCGCCGGCTGGCGGAACAGCTCGTGCGCCGGGA
Organism: Candidatus Eiseniibacteriota bacterium; assembly: GCA_040081365.1. Classification (GTDB taxonomy): domain Bacteria; phylum Eisenbacteria; class RBG-16-71-46; order RBG-16-71-46; family RBG-16-71-46; genus JAIOPA01. The sequence continues at coordinate 3,800 of JBEBGT010000337.1, forward strand.
CGGCTGGCACGACTGCCTCGTGCAGCATCCGGACGACACCGTGCAACTCGCCGAAGCCTGGCTCGACGCCAAGCGTCCCCCGTGGTTGCACGCCGCGGCGGCGAGCGCGTGGCTCGAGTTCAAGCCGCACGACGCGGTGGCGTTCGCGGTGCGCGTACAGGACGAGGCGGCCGAACAGCTCGCGGACTGGCGGCACGCGCTGCGCGCGCGGCCGGTCGATGCGGCGTGGGCGCGTGAGGCCGCGCGGGCCGAGCGCCCGACGAACGCGCGCCACCTGTGGCTCGATGCGCTCGGCTGGCATGGCGCGCTCACCGGCGCGCTGCTCGAGGCCGCTGCGGCCGACCCCGGGCCCCCGATCCGCTGGGCGGCCGCACGGCATGCGGCCAGCGTGGCGGGCGGCGCGGCGGTGGGCCGCGCGCTCGCGAACGACCCCGACCCTGCCGTGGCGCGGCAGGCGCGCTACTCGCTCTGCCTCGCCGACCCGGCCGCGGGCAGCGAACGCGCGCGCCGGCTGGCCGACGACTTCGATGCCTGGCTGCTCGGGCTCTTCGGTGCCGACGGCGACGTGCCGGCGCTCGAGGCCGCGGCGGCACGCTTCCCGGAGGCGGCCGCGCAGGCACTCGCCG
>JBEBGT010000338.1:0-4420 GCA_040081365.1 Candidatus Eiseniibacteriota bacterium
CTATAGCCGGGACGCCCCCCGGCTGTAAAGCCGGCCCGGAGCCCGGTCCCACCGCGCCCGGCGCGGCCCGCGGGGCTCCGGCTCGGGGCACGGGACTCGGGCGGTGGGCGGCTTCCGGACTCGCCCCGCGCCACGTATGGTGCGGCCTGCCCCGCTGCGGCAAGGCCCGCGGGGAACGCCCATGACCAAGACCCGACCCACCGGCAGCGCCCCTCCCATGGACCCCCGGACCCGTGTGCAGTTCCTGCCCGGGATCGGGCCCAATCGTGCGCTGGCCTTCGAGCGGCTCGGCATCGTCTCACTCGAGCACCTGGTGCGGCACTACCCGCGCACCTGGCTCGACGCCAGCAAGACGGTGGCGATCAAGGACCTGCGAGCGGGCGAGTTGCTCACCGTGATCGGCGAGGTCAAGCATGCCGCCGCACTGCGCACGCGCGGCGGTCGTGGCGACTTCGCGGCCACGGTGCGCGACGGCACCGGTACGCTGCCATTGTACTTCTTCGGGCAGTCGTGGCTGGCGCGTTCGCTCACGCCCGGCACGCGTGTGGTGGTGAGTGGCGAGCTCTCGGGCGGCTTCGAGCGCCAGATGCTGAACCCGATGTTCGAGGTGCTGGAGGGTGACCTCGAGGACACGCTGCACGCCGGCCGGCTGGTGCCGGTGCACGCGCTCACGCGCGGGGTCACGGCGCGTGGCATGCGCCAGGCGGTGCGGCGCGCACTGGACCTGGTGGCGGTGCAGATCGCCGACCCGGTGCCCGCCGAGGTGGCCGCCGCGCACGGCTTGCTGCCGCTCGGCACCGCGCTCAGCGACCTGCACTTCCCGCACGATGCCGCTTCGCTCGAGGCTGCGCGCGCGCGGCTCGCGTTCGAGGAGCTGTTCCTGTTGCAGATGGTCATGGGCATCCGCCGCCGCGCACTGGCCGAGGAGGGCCGTGCGCTGGCGCTCGCGGGCCCGGGCGAACTGGCCGCACGCGTGCGCGCGTCGCTGCCGTTCACGCTCACCGAAGGGCAGGACGCGGCGGTGCGCGACATCACGGCGGACCTCGCGCGGCCGCGGCCCATGCATCGGCTGGTGGTGGGCGATGTCGGGAGCGGCAAGACCGTGGTGGCGCTGCTCGCGGCGTGCGCCGCGCTCGAGGCGGGCCAGCAGGCCGCGCTCCTGGCGCCCACCGAGATCCTGGCGCGTCAGCACGGCGCCAGCGTGACGCGGCTCGCGACCGCCGCGGGCGTGCCCGTGGCGGTGCTCACCGGCGCCTCCACGCCGGGCGAGCGGCGCGCGATCCAGGCCCGCTTGTCCGCGAATGAACCGCTGCTCGTGGTGGGCACGCACGCGCTGCTCGAGGAACGCCTGCAGTTCTCCGCGTTGGCACTCGCGATCGTCGACGAACAGCACCGCTTCGGCGTGCGCCAGCGTGCCGCCCTGACCGCCAAGGGTGTGCTGCCGCACATGCTGGTGCTCACCGCCACGCCCATCCCGCGCACGTTGCAGCTGGCGTGGTTCGGCGACCTCGACCTGAGCGTGATCCGTGGCCGGCCGGCGGGACGCGGCCGGCTGGTGACGCGCGTCACCGACGAGGGCAAGTTCCCACAGGTGATCGACTTCATGTCGAAGGAACTGGCCCAGGGCCGGCAGGCCTTCGTGGTGGTACCCACTATCGAGGAGGGCGCGCGCGCCGACCTGAAGGCGGCCGAGACCGAAGTGCAGCGCCTGCGCGGCCAGCCGCTGCTGGCGGGCTACCAACTCGGGCTCCTGCACGGCCGCATGAAGCCGGACGAGAAGCAGGCGGTCATGGAAGCATTCCGCAGGGGCGAGCTGCACGTGCTCGTGGCCACCACGGTCATCGAAGTGGGAGTCGACGTGCCGAACGCCACGCTCATGGTGGTCGAGAACGCCGAGCGCTTCGGGCTCACGCAGCTGCACCAGCTGCGCGGCCGGGTGGGGCGTGGCGAGCACCGTTCGGTGTGCGTGCTGGTGGCGGGGGCGATGGCCAGCGCGCGATCGCGCGAGCGGCTCGCGATCATGGCCACCACCGACGACGGCTTCGAGCTGGCCGAGGCCGACCTGCGGTTGCGCGGGCATGGCGAGTTGTGGGGCACGCGTCAGGCCGGGTTGCCGGACCTGAAGCTGGCCGACCTCGCGCGTGACGAGCCCGTCCTGGCCCGCGCGCAGGAGGCCGCCGCGGCCGTCGTGGCCGCGGACCCGCAGCTCATGGGCGGGCCGCATGTCGTGCTGCGCGCCGTGCTGCGCGAGCGCTTCAAGGAGGCGCTGGAGCTGGCGCTGGCGGGCTGACCCGAGCGCACGGGGCACTCCCCGGCATCCGGGGGGAGCGCGGCCGTGCGACCCGGCCGTTTCGCGTCGATCGCGCCCACGCGCTAGTCTGTGCGCGTGTCCGGACTCCCCGTGCAGTGCCCGACCTGTGCCGCGCGCTACCTGCTGCCCGCCTCCCTGCTGGGAGAGGCCGGGGCCAGCGTGCGCTGTCCGTCGTGCGGACACGAGTTCGCGGTCGACGCGGGGGGCGGGGTGATCCCCGAGGGCGGCGCCGACCGACTGCGGAACGTCGCGCGTGCGGTGTTCGACGAGCTTGCCGGCAAGCTGGGCGATGCCCTCACACAGGCCGCGAGCGAGCGGCGTCTGTTCGCCGAGCACGGTCCCGCCATCATGGAAGCGTGGGACGAGTTCCGCCGCCGCGCCGGGTCGCATGCCTCGTCGCGGCCGTTCCGCGACGAGCTACGCGACCGCTTCGGCATCGAGTTGTTCCCGCCGGGGACCGAGTAGCCACGCTCCAGGCGCACGACGGGCCGCCCTCCCGAAGGGGGAGAGCGGCCCGCAGAAGTGCCGAGTCTCCTAGCGTGCGATGAGCACGCGCCGCGTGGTCTGCTGTTCGCCGCGGCGCAGGTGCACGAAGTACACCCCGGGGGCCGCGTGCGCGCCATCCCACACCAACTGGTGCGTGCCGGCCGCGAACGTCCCGGCCGCCAGCAGCGCCACGGTGCGGCCTTGGAGGTCCAACACGCGTGCGCTCACGGCCGCCTCGCGTCCGAGTGCGAACGACAGCGTCAGCCGGCCCGCGCTCGGGTTGGGCCCGATCGTCACGCGCGCGTCGTCGACTCCAGCGCCAGTCGCGCCAAGTTCATCCTCGTGCGTCACCGGGATCCCCGCCACCGGACCCGAGCTGCCGGTGATGTACTCCTGTGCCTTTGCCCAGACCAGGGCACCGACCTGGCGGCCCATGCGGCGCGAGTCGAGATCACCGTCCTCGAAGTGGATGCCGCCCAGCCGGCGTGAGATGCCCGCTTCGTCGGCGGCCTCCGAGAACGTGTGCCAGCGCAGCGTCACGTCACGACTCGGAGCGACGCCCGGTTCGACCTTGCTGGAGCCGGCCGCGATGGTGGCCGAATGCTCGAAGCGGTCTCCGCCCGTGGAGCGCTTGAGGACCTCGGCTGCGGCAGCGCTGAAGCCGCTGTGACCGGACGGATACTCCGCGAAGGGCGGCGTGATGAACGTCGCGGGCTGATACGGCAGCCAGTTCTCGCCCTGCACGAGTGTGCGGCCCACGCCGGGCACGAAGCCCTCGATCTGCTGGCCGGCATAGAGGTAACGGATCGCGGTGATGGGACGCTCGGAATCGAACCAGCGCTTCGCCTCCCACACGGCGATGCCGGCATCCATCACGGCATTCCCGAGCGTGAAGAACATCTTCACGTCGTCCGCGAACGAGTGGTGGTCTCGCTTCGAGACCACTTCGGCGAACAGGGTCCAGTGGCCGGGGGGCAGTTCCGATCGCGGACCGTCCGCCCAGTACTCGGCGATCACCTTACCGCGGTCGTCGAGCTGCGCGGTGATCCGGGCGATCTCCCGGGCCTGGCGTTCGTACGCCCGGCTGGGATGGCGCGCGGGACCCGCCGGTCGCAGTGCGGACCCCGACGGCAGCGCGAACGGCGTGACTTCGCCCCAATGCGCACCGATGTAGCCCGGGACCACGAAGCCGCCGGCACCGTTCGAGAAGCGCAGCGGCTGCCAGCGGTTCGGATCGACGATGTGATCGACGGTGTTCACCGGCTGGTAGCCGGTGTGATCGCTGTACGCGCCGGCATGCAGGTCGCCCAACTGGTTCGAGCGGTCGTCGTGCCGGAACGCCAGCAGGTGCGACGCGCAGGTGTTGCCCACACCGGTCGCGCTCGCGAGTTCGGTGCGCGCGTCGTCGGGGTCGTAGCCGAGCGCGACCATCTGCGCGCGCGCCAGGCCGGCGGCCGCCGGGAACAGGTCCACGAGCGTGCGGTAGACCGCGAAGCTGTACGCCTGCGCACGATGCGCTTCGTCGCGTTCGGCGATCGGCCGTCGGAAGCCCGGCTGCGGCAGCGTCGGCACGGCGACGTCGTCATAGCACGCCCAGGCGTCGAAGCCCGCGGTGTACGTCAT
>JBEBGT010000339.1:0-4418 GCA_040081365.1 Candidatus Eiseniibacteriota bacterium
AAGGGGCGCGGGTTCTGCCCGTCGTGCCAGTCGCGTCGGCTTGCCGAGTGGAGCCTGTGGCTGGACGAACAACTGCTCGCCCCGGTCGCGCACCGGCACGTGGTGCTGACGATCCCCAAGCGGCTGCGTGCGTACTTCCTTTATGACCGTCGCCGGCTCGGCCTGCTGAGCCGGGTGGCGTACCACACACTGCACGGGTACGTGGGCGCCGCCTTGGGCGAGTCAGATGCAGTGCCGGGCGTGGTGAGCCTGGCGCAGAGCTTCGGGTCATTGGCCTATTGGCATCCCCATCTTCACTTGGTCGTCACCGATGGCGCCTTCCGTCGTGACGGCCGCTTCGTGACGCAGACCACGCACGACGCGGCGATGCTCGTCGAGGTGTGGCGGCGCACCGTGCTGGCGCTGTTCGTGCGCGAGAGCTGGCTCGAGCAGGATGCTGCAGCGTCGATGCTGGCGTGGCCGCACTCGGGGTTCAGCGCGTACGTCGGACCCGCGATCGCGGCGGAGGACCGTGCGGCCGTGCTGCGCGTGGCGCGCTACGGGGCACGCGCGCCGGTGGCGGAGTCGCGGTTGCGCTACGACGCCGAGCGCGCCGAGGTGGAGCTGGCCTCAGACGCGGTCGACGGCCCGTACGTGATGCGCTTGGCGCCGATGAACTTCTTCACCTTGGCCGCTGCCGGAGCGCCCTCATCGATCGACACGCCCACCACGGCGAACCCGCGCGCCGCGTACTTGGCGTGCAGCGATTGCAGTTCGGGCATGGACTTCACGCACGGCGGGCACCACGTGGCCCAGAAATCGAGCAGCACGACCTGGCCCTTGAGACTGGCATTCGACACGGCGCCACCACGCAGGTCACGAAGCGAGAACCCGGGAGCGGGCCGCGGCAGCGTGGGCGGCGCAAACGACGCGGGATCGGCGTCGAACTCCTTGGCGCCGCGTATTCAAGCCGCTCCCCCGGGGCGGCGCCCCTTCGCCAGGTCAGCCGCTTCAGGTGGGCGCGCTGGCGGTGGGTCGCGGACGGCGTGGGAGTTCGGCCACGGTGGTGTCGGTCTCGGCGGCGTGTGCTGACACACCGCTCACCATCACAGGACTGCCATGAACCATGCCATTCGCATCAGGATCCTCGATGCCCCGGGTAAGCACTCATGAGCGGACTCGCAGCAAGCGCAGCGCATTGAAGATCACCAGGAGCGAAGCTCCCATGTCCGCGGCGACCGCGCTCCAGAGCGTCGCGCGCCCTGAGAAGGCGAGAGCCACGAACACCAGCTTCACCACCAGTGAGAAGCCGATGTTCTGGCGTATGACTGCAACCGTGCGCCGCGAGTGCCGCACCAGCCACGGAATCCGCGAGAGATTGTCCGACATCAGCGCGATGTCGGCGGTCTCGATGGCCGCATCGCTGCCGGCCGCACCCATGGCGATCCCCAGATCCGCGGTTGCGAGCGCCGGCGAATCGTTCACGCCGTCTCCGACCATCGCCACGATCCCGAATCGCTCCTTGAGTCCGCGTATGGCCCCCACTTTGTCTTCGGGCAGCAGCTCCGCGCGCACCTCGTCGAACTGGAGTGGCTGGTTCAGTGCCTCCGCCGTGCCTCGGTTGTCACCCGTCAGCATGACGAGGTGTCGGATGCCGAGTCCCCGCAGCTCGTCGAGGATCCGACGAGCGTCGGCACGAGGGCGGTCCGCCAGAGCGATCAAGCCGCAGACGTGTTGATCGTTGCCAACGACCACCACCGAGTGTCCAGAGCCCGAGAGTCGGTCGAGCAGCGCATGTACCTCGGGTGTCTCCTGTGCCCGCTCCTCGAGATATCGATGCGAGCCGACCCAGAACATGCGCCCCCCGATGGAGCCTGTCGCCCCACGTCCCGGCAGCATCGCCACTCCTTCAGCCGGTTCCGGGACGATCCCGCGCGTCGCCGCATAGCTCAGCACCGCGCGGGCGAGCGGATGCGTGGACCGCGCTTCGAGCGCCACCGCGCGCTCGAGCAATTCGATTTCGGTATGGCCATTGAGCGCCACGATCGAGGCGACTTCGAGACGGCCCTCGGTGACGGTTCCCGTCTTATCGAACGCAATGGCCTTCAACCGTGAGGGCATTTCGAGGTGAGCCCCACCTTTGACGAGCACACCCGCGCGCGCGGCCGAGGCGAGCGCAGCCACGACCGTGACCGGCGTGGAAATCACCAGCGCACAGGGACAGGCGATGACCAAGAGCACGAGTGAGCGGTAGAACCACTCGCCCCATGAGCCGAACCCGAAGAGGGGCGGGAGCACGAAGAAGGCGAGGGCAAGCAGCATCACGGCCGGGGTGTAACGCAGTGCGAACGCTTCCACCCACTGCTCGGCTTCTCCGCGCTGAGCCTGCGCATCGCGGACCAGTCGAATGATCCGAGCCAACGTGCTGTCCCCGGCAGCCCGCGCGGTGCGGACCTCGAGAGCGCCGTCGCCGTTGATCGAACCGGCGAAGACCTCGGCTCCGACTTCCTTGAGGACCGGCAGGCTCTCGCCCGTGATGGGCGCCTGATTGATGCTGCTTACGCCTGCGGTGACGACACCGTCCAACGGGACGCGTTCGCCCGGATTCAGCGTGAAGATCGTTCCGACAGCGACCTGCGCGATCGGCACCTGTGCTTCACCATCCGGCTTCTTGATCCGTGCAGTCGGCGGGCTGAGATCGAGCAGCGCAGCGACGGCCCGACGCGCGCGGCCGATGCTCCACGCTTCCAGGGTGAGGGACACCGCGAACAGGAACGCGACCGTGGCCGCTTCGAACCACTCGCCGAGCGCGATGGCGCCCATGATCGCCACGGTCATCAGCAGATTCATGTCCGGTCGGAGCCGAACCAATGAGAGCCACGCCTTGCGCAGCACGAAACGCACGCCACACAGGATGCCCACGGCGTACAGCCCCATGGCGACCGGCGGCACCGTCACCGCGCCACCCAGACCCTCGCTCCCGAGGGCCGGTCCGATGCCGCCCGCCGCCATTGCGTGCACGACGAACCCGCCGAGGGTGAAGCTTCCGCTCAGCATCGTGAATGTATTTCGCGCACGGCGGTCGTCGCGGATCGGTGGTGGCTCCGCCAGGGTTGTCTCGGACAGGAGCGCTGCGCTCATTCCGGTGCGCGCGACGGCCGCGATGATCGCGGCCGCGCGCTGATCCGAGTGCACGATCATGATCCCGGCGAGCACGTCGAACGACAGCAGCTCCTCGCCGCCCACGAGCGGCCCGACCGCGCGCCTGAGGACGGTCACCTCCTGCGCGCAGTCGAGTCCATGGATCTTGAATCGGATCCGTTGCGCGCTCATCGCCTCATCGGACTTCATCGACTCGGTCCCCGGGCGCCGGATGCTCTGGGCCGGTGCGGGCAGGGTGGAACAACAGGTACAGCGCGGGCAACACCACCAAGGTGAGCAGCGTGGAGGAGATGATCCCGCCGATCACCACGGTCGCCAACGGTCGCTGCACCTCCGCGCCCGTTCCATGCGCCAACGCCATCGGCACGAAACCCAGACTCGCGACCAGCGCCGTCATCAGCACTGGCCGAAGCCGAGTCAGCGAACCTTCCTGGATCGCCGCTTCCAACGCGGTGCCCCGCGCGCGTAGATCATTGATGAAGCTCACCATCACCAGCCCATTCAACACGGCCACACCCGAGAGAGCGATGAAGCCAATGCCCGCGGAAATCGAGAGCGGCAGCCCATTGATCCACAGCGCGAGCACGCCGCCCGTGAGCGCCAACGGCACGCCGGTGAAGACCAACAGCGCCTGCGGGACCGACCCGAAGGTCATGAAGAGCAGGATGAAGATGAGGAACAAGGCGAGCGGCACGACGATCGCAAGCCGGTTGCGGGCGGCAGCCAGGTTCTCGAACTGCCCGCCCCAACGCAACCAGTTGCCGGTGGGGATCTTGATCTCCGCATCCACACGCCTCTGCGCTTCGGCCACGAATGACCCGAGGTCCCGACCACGGACATTCGCCTGTACGACCACCCGACGCTTGCCGTCCTCACGACTGATCTGGTTCGGCCCTTCCTCGAGGGCGATCTTCGCGACCGCACCCAGTGGCACGTACGCAGCGTGCGAAACGGATTCCTCGGACGAGACCCGGGACGCACCACGGGATGCGCCCGACATGGGCAGCGGGATGGCGAGGTTCTCGAGCGCATGGATGTCGCGCCGGACTTCATCGGGCAGTCGAACGACCAGATCGAACCGTCGGTCGCCTTCGAATACCTGCCCCACGTTGCTGCCCCCCATCGCCATCGACACCACCTCCTGGACATCCGAGATGTTCAGACCGTATCGGGCGATGGCCTGACGATCGATGTCGACGGTCAGTACGGGCAGTCCAGCGGTCTGCTCGACTTTGATGTCCGCCGCGCCGGGAATCGAAGCGAGGACGGCCGAGATC
>JBEBGT010000340.1:0-4395 GCA_040081365.1 Candidatus Eiseniibacteriota bacterium
CGCCCGAGACCGCCTCGGTGTACGAGCACGCCGCGCGCACCATCGACCGCTCGCTGGTCACCGGCGCGCACGGCCTGCCGCTGTTCGGCTGCGGCGACTGGAACGACGGCATGAATCGCGTGGGCCGCGAGGGCCGCGGGGAGAGCGTGTGGATGGGCTGGTTCCTGTTCGCGATCCTGGGGCCCTGGGCGGACCTGGCCGAGGGCCGCGACCAGGCCGAACGCGCGACGCGCTGGCGCGCGCACCGCGAGAGGCTGCGCGCCGCACTCGAGTCGCAGGCGTGGGACGGCGAATGGTACCGCCGCGGCTGGTACGACAACGGTGCGCCGCTCGGATCCCGGGACAGCGACGAGTGCCAGATCGACGCGCTGGCGCAGGCATGGTCGGTGATCTCGAACGCGGCCGACCGCGAGCGCGCCCGTACGGCCATGGACTCGGTCGAGCGCCGGTTGGTCTCGCAGGAGGCTTCGCTCATCCGGCTGCTCACGCCGGCATTCCAGGACACGCCGCAGGACCCGGGCTACATCAAGGGCTACGTGGCGGGCGTGCGAGAGAACGGCGGGCAGTACACCCACGCGGCCCTGTGGGTGGTGCGCGCGTTCGCCGAGCTCGGCCGCCGCGACCTGGCGGCGAAGCTGCTGGCGATGCTGTCACCGGTGCACCACACGCACGACACCGCGGCCACGCGGCGCTACAAGGTCGAGCCCTACGTGATCGCCGCCGACGTCTACGGCGTGGAGCCGCACATCGGCCGCGGCGGCTGGACGTGGTACACCGGCTCGTCGGGCTGGATGTACCGCGTGGCGATCGAATCGGTGCTGGGGTTGCGGCTCGAGAACGGCACCAAGCTGACCGTGAAGCCCTGCATCCCCGATGACTGGCCGGGCTATCAGGTGAGCTGGCGCATGCCGCTTCCGGGCGGCGGCCGCGTGGAGATCGACGTGCAGAATCCGCAGCGCTGCTCGGCCGCGGTGGTGGAGGGCTCGTTCGATGGACGTCCGGTGCGCATCGTGCGCGGCGTGGCCCGGGTGCCACTGCTGCTGGACGGGGGCGTGCACCGGCTGGTGATCGTGCTCGGCCCCGCGGTCTGACCGCGGGGGCAACTCGCAGGCCAGGCGTATCGGTGGACAGTCACCGGACTGCTTGGCACGATGGCGTGAACTCACCCCGGACGATGCCGGCCGCGAACGCGTCGCGCACCGTGCCGGGACTCGCAGGGCGGCCCCGGGGCCGCTGGCAGAGCGGAGAGCCTTCGGGCATGGCGACCATCAAGGACGTGGCGCGCGAAGCGGGTGTCTCGGTGGCGACGGTGTCGCGCGTGTTCAACGACAGCGATCGGGTGAGCGAGGACACGCGGCGCAGGGTGCGGGCGGTGGCCGAGAAGCTGCGGTTCTGGCCCAACGGCGTGGCACGCAGCCTGATCACCAACCGCACGCATGCGATCGGCGTGCTGCTGCCCGACCTGCACGGTGAGTTCTTCTCCGAGGTCATCCGCGGCATCGACCTGGCCGCACGGCGCGAGGGCCTGCACGTGCTGGTCTCGAGTTCGCACAGCGACACCAAGGAGCTGGTCACGACGTTGCGCTCGATGCGCGGCCGCATCGACGGGCTCATCGTGATGGCACCCGACATGGACTCCGTGCCGGCGATCCGGGCCACGGCCTGGGACTGCCCGGTGGTGCTGCTGGGGCCGGGCGCGGACGTGCCGGACTTCGACACCGTCGCGATCGCCAACCTGGACGCCGCCTACTCCGTGGTGCGCCACCTGCAGCGGCTCGGCCACAAGCGCATCGCCACGATCACCGGCCCGGCGAACAACCGCGATGCCCGTGAACGCCTGACCGGCTACCGGAACGCCATGCACGAGAGCGGCAGCCCGAACACGCGTGCGCTCGAGGTGACCGGCGACTTCACCGAGCCCTCGGGCTATCAGGGAGCACAGGCCCTCCTCCGGCTGTCGCCACCGCCGACGGCGGTGTTCGTGGCCAACGACGTGATGGCCGTCGGCGTGCTCGGCGCGCTGCGCGACGCCGGCCTGCGCGCGCCGCGCGACATGGCGGTGGTGGGCTTCGACGACATCGGCTTGGCGCGCCATCTCACGCCGCCGCTCACCACCGTGCGCGTGGACGCCTACCAGATGGGCGAGCGTGCGCTGCAACGGTTGTTGCGGCGCGATCGCGGCGAGCCTGCGCCGGCGCGTTCACATGAGGTGCTGTCCACATCGCTGGTCGTGCGTGCCTCGTGCGGTGCATCCCCGATCGAATCCCGCCGCGCCAGCGACCCCAAGCCACCGGGCGCCCGCCATGGAAAGCCGCCCAAGCCCACCCGCAAGGAGCGTGACGCGTGACCCACCATCCGAAGCGCCTCTGGAGCCGTCTCGTGGCCGCCGGCCTGATCGCCGCCGCCCTGTTCGTGTCGGCGTGCTCCGACGCCGCGGTCAACACCGCGACGCGCGACGCAGGGCAGGAGAGCGCCCGCATCACCGACGCGCAGCGGGTGTTCGCCGACACCGTGCAGCGCCGCACGTTCGACTTCTTCTGGGAGCAGGCCGACCCGGTGACCGGGCTCATGCCGGACCGCTGGCCGACCAAGAGCTTCATCAGCGTGGGTGCGACCGGGTTCGCGCTCACGGCGTATCCGATCGGCGCCGAGCATCGCTGGATCACGCGCGAGCAGGCCGCCACGCGCACGCTGCGCACGCTCGAGTTCCTGTGGAACGCCCGCCAGGACACGGCCTACGCCGGCTCGACCGGCTACAAAGGCTTCTTCTACCACTTCCTGAACCCCGGCAGCGGCACGCGGTTCGAGGACGTGGAGCTGTCGAATGCCGACACCGGGCTGTTGTTCTTCGGCGCGCTGTTCTGCCAGAGCTATTTCGACAAGGGCAGCAGCACCGAACGCCGGATCCGCCAGATCACGGACTCGCTGGTGGCGCGCGCGGACTGGAACTGGATGCAGGTGCGGCCGCCGGTCCTGTCGCTGGGCTGGAAGCCACGCGAGGGGCATCTGCCGTACGACTGGCGCGGCTACAACGAGACCATGTTCATGCACGTGCTGGCGCTGGCGTCGACCACGCATCCGCTCACGGGCGACACGTGGCGCGCCTGGACCGACGGCTACCAGTGGGGCCGCTTCCACGACCAGGAGTACCTGGGCTTCGCCCCGCTGTTCGGTCACCAGTTCTCACACGTGTGGATCGACTTCCGTGGCATCCAGGACGAGTTCATGCGCGGCAAGGGCATCGATTACTTCGAGAACTCCCGCCGCGCCACGCTCGCGCAGCGCGCCTACGCGATCGCGAACCCATCGCGGTTCCGCGACTACTCCGAGGACATCTGGGGGCTCACGGCCTGCGACGGCCCGCTGGACGGCAAGCTCATGCTCGGGGGTATCGAGCGTGAGTTCCACACCTACAACGCGCGTGGCGCCTGCTTCACGAACGTGGTCGACGACGGCACGATCTCCCCTGCGGCCGCCGGCGGGTCGGTCGCGTTCGCACCCGAGGTCTGTATCCCGGCGCTGTACGCGATGCGCGGCCGCTATGGCGAGCACGTGTTCCGGAAGTACGGGTTCGTGGACGCGTTCAATCCCACGCTCGACGTGGCCACCGACACCCACCATGGCGAGGTGGTGCCGGGTGTGGGTTGGTTCGACGACGACTACCTGGGCATCGACCAGGGTCCCATCCTCGCCATGATCGAGAATTGGCGCAGCGGGCTCGTGTGGCGCGTCATGCGCGACAACAAGCACCTGAAGCGCGGACTCAGCGCGGCCGGCTTCCGCGGCGGCTGGCTCTCGAACGGCGGCGGGAAGAAGTGAGCGCTCCGCGCACACGCTGGGGTGCCCTGGCCGCGCTCGCAGGCCTGTGGGCGATCCTGGGCTGCGGGGGAGGCGCTGGCGGCCCGGTGACGCTGCGCATGTGGGCCATGGGGCGCGAGGGCGAGGTGGTGGGCGAGCTCGTGAAGGAGTTCGAGGCCGCGCACCCCGGCATCCGCGTGCACGTGCAACAGATCCCGTGGTCGGCCGCGCACGAGAAACTGCTCACGTCGCATGTGGGCGGCTCGCTGCCGGACGTGGGCCAGTTGGGCAACAGCTGGATCTCGGAGTTCGGCACGCTGAAGGCCGTGGAGCCGCTCGACCCGTGGCTCGCGCAGGGCGGCCTGGGGCGCGAGCACTACTTCGGCGGCATCTATGACACCAACGTGCTGGACGGCGTGACGTATGGCCTGCCGTGGTACGTGGACACGCGGCTCTTGTTCTACCGCAAGGACCTGCTCGCGCGCGCCGGCTACGCCGCCATGCCCACCGACTGGGCGCGCTGGAAGGAATGCCTGCGCGCGGTGGCGAAGCGCGGGGGCCCCAAGCACTACGGCATCTTCCTGCCCACCAACGAGT
>JBEBGT010000021.1:0-16404 GCA_040081365.1 Candidatus Eiseniibacteriota bacterium
GGTTAGCACAGGGCGGGGGGCGGACCACGACCTGCGGGCGGATCCGGACTGCGGTTGGTCGAGGCGGTCCGGGAGGGCTGGTCCGGGTCCCGGCCACCTCGACTACCAGAGTTCGCGAAATGCCTCGGCCGCGCTGTTGGACCTGAGCCAGCCCGCGTACGCGGCCTCATCCAATTCCCCCGCCGCGAGCGCCAGTGTCATCGTCACGGCCTCGGCTTCTGTACCTTTGAAGCGCCAGCCGTTCAGACGCAGGAACACGCCGGCGAAAGTCAGGGAGATGCGCTTGTTCCCGTCCGGAAATGGATGGTCCCGAGCGATCGCGAAGGCGTAAGCGGCAGCGAGATCGAAGAGGTCCGAGGTGCCGTATTGGAATCGATGTCGCGGCCGGGCGAGGGCCGCCTCGAGCAGGTCGTCACGCGGGCTTCCGGCACGGCCGCCGTGCATCGTCATGAAGCGGTCGTAGAGCGCGCGCGCGAAGTCGGGCCCCAGCCAGATCGGCTCGACCGTCATTCGGCGAGCTTCTTGAGAGCGTTCCGATAGTCCGCCATGAATTCCTCGGCCGCCTGCATGGCATCGGCGAAGGTGGGATCGTTCGCCGTGAGCCGGAACCCGTCCTGAGCTTCCGTCAGATAGACGGCATCGCCTTCTCGCACGTGCAGCATTCGAACGGCCTCGGCGGGCAGCGTGAACCCGAGCGAGTTGCCGACCTTCCGGACCTTCAGCTTGATCATGGTGTCCCTCCGATGTTGATACGTATGTTATAACGTATCGGCACCCAAGCCAAGGTCTTGATGTCGAGTTGGTAAAGCATTGCAGGACAACGACAAACCCCGGAGGGCCAGAAGGCCGACCGGGGTTCGCATATGTCTTCTCGATGCGCTGGGTCGTGCTTGTCTACGCCCCCAGCGCCGCCGCCGGGGCCGGGGCGGTCTTCCGGACGCGCTTCTTCTGCGGCACGCGGTTCCAGGTGCCGCCGGCCAGCGCCACCATGAGCGCCTTCTGCAGATGCAGGCGGTTCTCGGCCTGCTCGATCACCACGCTCTGCGGGCCGTCGATGACCTCGTTCGTGACTTCCTCGCCGCGGTGCGCGGGCAGGCAGTGCATGAACACGGCGTTGGGATCGGCCGCGGCCATCATGCGCTCGTCCACGGTGTAGCCGCTGAACGCGATGCGGCGCCACTCGGATTCCTTCTCCTGGCCCATGCTGGTCCAGGTGTCGGTGTAGATCATGTCGGCGCCGCGCACGGCCTCGTACGGGTCGCGCACGCGCTTCACCCCGCCCTTGGCCCGCACCTCGGCGTCCAGATAGAGCCCGGCATCGGGCTCGAAGCCATCGGGCACGGCCACGCGCAACTGGAACCCGAACAGCGTGCTGGCCTCGAGCCACGAGTGCAGCACGTTGTTGCCGTCGCCCACCCACGCGATGGTCATGTGGTCGAGGTCGCGGCCCGCGCGCCACAGCGTGTACATGTCGGCCAGGATCTGGCACGGGTGCGAGTGGTCGGTGAGCGCGTTGATCACGGGGATCGTGGCGTGCTGCGCCAGGCGCTGTACCAGCCGGTGCGAGAACGTGCGCACCACCACGAGATCGACCATGCCCGACAACACGTGCGCCACGTCTTCCACGGTCTCGCGCCCGGTCTCGCTCACCTCGACGATGCCCAGATCCACGGCGTCACCGCCCAGTTCGTGCATGCCCACGGTGAACGACACGCGGGTGCGCAGCGACGGCTTGTGGAACACCAGGGCCGCGGTCTTGCCCTCGAGCGGCTTGGGCGCTTTGGGCGTGCCGCGCAGCGCGCGCAGGCGGTCGGCCTCGGCGAACAGTTCGAGCACGAACTCACGCGACAGACCCGACAGGTCCACGAGGTTCTCGGGCGCACCGGCCACTGGGCTCACCTCCGTCTTGTTCAGGGGAGTCTTGTTCATGAGATGACCGGCAGCGAGTTCTCGTTCACTTCCGCCGCCGCCGGCATGGGCAACATGTACGAACGTCCGGCGCGCGCGGCCTCTTCCGAGGCCCCGGGCACCAGGTCCAGCGTCACCGCGACTTCATCGCACGCGTGCCGCTTGGGGCAGCGCACGCAGTCGGTCCACACCTTGCGCGGGATGCTCTCGCGCGACTCCACGCGGAACCCGCTGCGCTCGAAGAAGCCTACCTCGCGCGTGAGTGCGATGATGCGCGGCAGCCCCAGCGCGCGCGCGTCGCCGACCACGGCGTCCACGAGTGCGGCACCCAGGCCCTGGCCATGCGCATCGGGGCGCACGGCCAACGAGCGCACCTCGCCCAGGTCCTGCCACAGCAGCCGCAGCGCGGCGCACGCCACGATCGCGGCGGGCGCGCTGTCGGTGGCGGCGCGCTCCACCACGTGGAACTCGCGCACGCACTGGTACAGCTCGCTCACCGGGCGAGGCAGCAGCACGCCGTCGACCACGTAGGGCGCCATCACGCCGGCGATGCCGGGGATGTCGGCCACGCGCGCACGGCGCAGTAGCAGACCTTCGCCCAGCACGCGGCCTTCGCCGGCATCGGTGCTGCTGCGCGTGTGCGGCAGCGCGACTTTCCCCGGCGCCACGCGCGAGGCGTCGCCCGCGATCACGTCCTCGGGTGCGAGCGCATCGGCGTCGTCGCCCGGGCCGAGTCCCAGCCGGCCTTCGGCGATCGCCAGCTGGTGCGCCGTGGAGCCGGCGCCCGGCGTGTGCGTGCGGCGCGCGATGGCGGCTTCGGGCGTGAGTGCGGCGAAGCGGTCATCGGTGAAGTACGGCGACAACGCCAGGCGCTGCTCGAGCGGCAGCGCGGCCGGCTCGCAGTGCACCTGTTCGGCCGCGGCCCACAGCGCGCCCACGGCACGGTGCGCGTCTCGGAACGGCACGTTCTCGGCCACCAGTGCGTCGGCCAGCTCCACCGCCAGCAGGTCGCTCGTGAGCGACGCGGCGATGCGCTCGCGGTTGGGCACCAGCGCATCGATCGCGGGCGGCAGGGCGGCCAGCAGGTTGTCGAGCGTGTCGGCCGTGTCGAACACGGCTTCTTTGTCCTCCTGCAGGTCCTTCTGGTACGAGCTCGGCAGGCCCTTCAGCAGGATCGCCAGCCGCTGCGCGTTGGCCAGCAGCCGCGCGGACTTGCCGCGCGCGAGTTCGAACAGGTCGGGATTGCGCTTCTGCGGCAGCAGGCTCGAACCCGTGGAGAACCCGTCGGGTGCCGCGAACCAGCCGAACGCCGGCGAGCAGAACAGCACCAGGTCCTCGGCCATGCGCGACAGGTGCACGCCCAGCAGTGCGGCGGCGTTCAGGTACTGCACCGCGAAGTCGCGGTCGCCCACGGCGTCCAGCGAGTTCATGGCCACGCGCGAGAACCCGAGCCGCGTGGCGAGCGAAGCGCGGTCGTACTTGAGCGGCGTGCCGGCCACGGCACCCGAGCCCAAGGGCAGGCGGTCGGCGGCCTCGCGCGCCTCGGCGAAGCGCTCTTCGTCGCGCGCGAATGCTTCCACATGCGCCAGCCACCAGTGCGCCAGGCGCACGGGCTGTGCGGGCTGCAGGTGCGTGTACGACGCGCACGCCAGCTCGCCGGCGTCGCGCGCCTGGTTCACCAGCGCGCGTTCTAGCTCGCGCACGCCTTCGACCGCGGCGTCGCACAGCCGCATGACGTGCATGCGGAACAGCGTGGCCACCTGATCGTTGCGGCTGCGGCCGGTGTGCAAGCGGCGCGCGGGATCGCCGCAGCGCTCACCGAGTGCTGCTTCGACCGCCGAGTGCACGTCCTCGCCCGCCAGTGTCACCTGACCCGAGGCCAGCCCGCGTTCGAGATCGTCGCACGCCGCGATGAGCGCGTCGCGTTCGGCCTCGGTCATGACGCCGCACTCGGCCAGAGTCGTGGCGTAGGCGCGCGACAGCGCCAGCTCTTCACCCACCAGCCGGCCGTCGACCGGCAGCGAGTCGTTGAGCTTCTGCGCGCGCGGATCGAGGCCGGCGGCGAGCCGGCCCTGCCACACGGCCTCTTTTGCAGCCTGCACCACAGGCTTCTGCTCGCTCACCGGGTCATGCCTCCCACAGGGATCACGTGCTCACGCATGCGACGACACCTCTTCGTCCTTCTTGGTGCTGCCCGAACCGCGCTGCGCGGCGGTGGCGAGCGGCAGGCCGAACAGCCGGATGAAGCCCTCGGCATCGCTCGAGCGGTAGCCCGTCATGTTGAACGACGCCAGGTCGGGGCGGTACAACGTCTGCGGGCTCGTGCGGCCCACGGCCACGGCGCGGCCCTTGAACAGTTCCACCGACACTTCGCCGGTGGCCACTTCGAGCGCAGTGTCGATGAACGCCTGCAGCGCGCGGCGCAGCGGTGAGAACCACAGGCCGTTGTAGACGAGGTCCGCGTAGCGCGGTGCCAGTTCGAGCCGCGTGCGCAGCAGGTCGTGCGGTAGCACCAGACGGCACAGGTCGTCGAGTGCTTCGTGCAGCACGGTGCCGCCCGGCGTCTCGTACACGCCGCGCGACTTCATGCCCACCAAGCGGCTCTCCAGCACGTCGGCCCGGCCGACGCCGTGGCGGCCGGCGACCTGGTTCAAGGTCTCCAACAACTCCACCGGCCCCAGGCTCTTGCCGTTCACACTCACCGGGCGGCCGCTCTCGAAACCCACGGTGATCTTCTCGGGCATGTTCGGCCACTTGTCGGGCGACGACGTGAGCTTGTGCATGGCCTCGGGCGGAGCGTTCGCCGGGTCTTCCAGCTCGCCGCCTTCGTGCGAGATGTGCCACAGGTTGGCGTCACGCGAGTACAGGTCGCCCTTCTTCTGCGCCAGTGGCACGCCGTGCGCGGCCGCGTATTCCAGCGCGTCTTCACGCGAGACGATGTCCCACTCGCGCCACGGTGCGATCACCGGGAGCTGCGGCGCCAGCGCCATGTAGGTGAGCTCGAAGCGCACCTGATCGTTGCCCTTGCCGGTGCAGCCGTGCGCCAGCGCGTCGGAGTTCGTGCGCTGCGCGGCCCACACCTGACGCGACGCGATGAGCGGCCGCGCGAGCGACGTGCCCAACAGGTAGCGGCCCTCGTACACCGCGCCCGCGCGCAGCGCCGGGAAGCAGAAATCGCGCACGAACGGCACGCGCAGGTCTTCCACGATCACTTCCGTGGCGCCGATCTTGCGCGCCTTGGCCTCGAGGCCCGACAGCTCCTCGCCGCCCTGGCCCACGTCGCTGCAGTAGCACACCACTTCGCAGCCGTAGTGCTCGCGCAGCCACGGCACGATGATGCTGGTGTCGAGACCGCCGGAGTACGCGAGCGCCGCGCGCTTCACCTTCAACTGCCGGGCATTGATCGTCACTTCTTGTCTCCTTCCGGCTTCGCACACGCGGTGAGCGCGGCATCCAGCCGTTCGAGTCCCTGGTCGATCTCGGAATCCGTCACCGTGAGCGGGGGCAGCACGCGCACCGCGCGCTCGCCGCCACGCACCAACAACAGGCCGGCGTCGCGCGCCGCGGTCACGAGCACTACGGGCTCCACCGTGCCGGGCTTCAGGTCGATCGCGCGCAGCAGGCCCAAGCCCCGCGCTTCGCGCACGCACGTGTGCTTGGCGGCCAGCGCTTCGAGCCCGCCCGCCAGATGCCGCGCGGCGCGGCGCACGCGCTCCAAGAACGCGGGTCGCA
This sequence comes from Candidatus Eiseniibacteriota bacterium, assembly GCA_040081365.1. Taxonomy (GTDB): domain Bacteria; phylum Eisenbacteria; class RBG-16-71-46; order RBG-16-71-46; family RBG-16-71-46; genus JAIOPA01. The sequence goes on from JBEBGT010000021.1 coordinate 5,641, forward strand.
CCACTTGCGCCAGCGACCAGCGCGCAGCCGCGGCGCACACGGCGTTGCCGCCGAATGTGCAGCCGTGCATGCCGGGCTGCAGCGTCTTCGCCACGTCCTCGGTCATGAGCACGGCGGCAATGGGCAGTCCCGCGCCCAGCGCCTTGCTCATCACGGTGATGTCGCCCTGGATGTCGAAGTGCTCTTGTGCCAGCAGCCGGCCCGTGCGGCCCATGCCGGTCTGCACCTCGTCGATGATGAGCAGCGCGCCCAGCGCGGTGCAGCGCGCGCGCAGCGCCTGCAGGAAGTCGCGCGTGCCGGGCACTGCGCCCGACTCGCCCTGCACGCACTCCACCACCACCGCGCACACGTCGGAGTCGAGCACGCCGTCCAGCGACGCGGCATCGTTGTACTCGGCGAAGCGCACGCCGGGGATGAGCGGTTCGAACGGCTCGCGATACGACGGGTTGTACGTGGCCGACAGCGCGAAGCCGGTGCGACCGTGGAAGCCGCCCTTGAACGCCACGATGCCGCGACCGCTCATGCCCAGCGCACGGCCGCGCGCACGCGCGAACTTGAGCGCGGCGTCCAGGCCCTCGGTGCCCGAGTTGCAGAAGAACACGCGCGGGTAATGCGTGGCGGCGGTGAGTTCGCGCGCCAGCGCCAGCGCAGGCTCGTTGGCGAACAGGTTCGAGCAGTGCCCCAGCCGTGCCAACTGCGCGGCCACGGTCTCGGCCAGCCCGCGCGGGGCGTGCCCGAACGCGTTCACGGCGATGCCGCTCGTGAAGTCGAGGTACTTGCGGCCGCCGGCATCGCGCACCCAGGCGCCCTGGCCTTCGACCAGCTCCAGGCGCGGCAGCGGGTAGAGCGGGGCCAGGAGTCCCACTTCGTCATCGGCGAACGCCGGGGCGTCCGGCACGACGGTGGTCGGGTCAACCATGGCTCTCCTCCGCGGGGTACTGAGGTCGGTGTACAGGAGTGGGGACGGCTTCAGACATGACTCGGGGATTCGTGGGCGCGCACCGCGGATGCGGCATGCAAGGTGGTGGCGGGGATCGTGCCCGCGAGCACGGCGGCGATCGTGGCGGCACCCTGCCAGGCGGCGATGTGCACGCGCTGCACGCCCGCGGCCAGCGCGGCCTGTGCGGCGCGCAGCTTGGGGCGCATGCCACCGGTGACGTCGGGGCGTTCGAGCACGGTGGCCAGTTCGGCGGCATCCAGCGAGCGCACCAGCGCGCCATCGAGTAGTAGTCCGGGCGTGTCGGACAACAGCAGCAGGTCCCCGGCCGGCAACGCCGCGGCGATCGCCGCCGCCACGTCGTCGGCGTTCAGGTTGAGCAACGCGCCCGCGCCGTCGTCGCCGAGCGACGCCAGCACCGGCGTACGGCCACTCGCGAGCAGTGCGGCCACGAGCGAGGCATCGACGCTCGCGACCTCGCCGACCTCGCCCAACGTGGCGCTGTGCGTGTGACGGCGCGCCTGCACGGTGCCGCCGTCCAAAGCCGACAGCCCCACGGCGTCCAGCCCGTGCGCACGCAGTGCGGCCACCAGGCGCTTGTTCGCGAGCCCGCCCAGGACGGCGGCCGCGATCTCGAGCGTGGGCGCATCGGTGACGCGCAGGCCATCGTGGAAGCGCGGTGTGATCCCGGCGCGCGTGCACCACGAGCTGACTTCGGCGCCACCGCCATGGACGACGAGCGTGGCGCGGGAGGAGCCACCGGACATGCCGGCTTCCCGAAGCGACGCGGCGCACTCCGAAAGCGCTCCCGGCGCTTCCAGGGCACGGCCGCCCAGCTTCACGACCAGCGCCGGCAGGGCGGGGCCCTGCGGCGACTCGGCCGTTGCTCGCTCCCGCGCTTGGACGCCTCGCCCGGCCAGCGTCACGCGCTGGCTCCCCGGCTCGGTCGTCCGCTCGCCGTGGTGCGCGCCCGCCTCAGGAGCAAGCGGCGCACTCGGCGTGACTTCGTTCTGGTGTGGCTCGCGTCCCGGACGCTGCTGCGCGCCCAACCCGCTCACCAGGGGTTGCCGTGCACGGGCAGGCCCCAGCCTTCGGGCCAGCCGAGCACGATGTTGAGGTTCTGGATGGCCTGGCCCGCCGCGCCCTTCACCAGGTTGTCGATGGCCGCGGTGGCGAGCAGCGTGCGGCCGCCGTGCACCGTGGTCACCGCCACATCGCAGCGATTGGACGACTTCACGAGGCGCGTCTCGGGCCACGTGCCGGGGTCCAGCACGCGCACGAACGCCTCGCGCGCGAAGCGCTCGGCGTAAGCCTGGTGCGCCTCGGCCGGCGACACGACGCGGTCGAGCGGAGCGATCGTGGTGAGCAGGATGCCGCGCGACATGGGTGCCAACTGCGGCGCGAACGCCACCGGCACGTCGCTGCTCGCGAGCCGGCCGAAGTTGCGCGCCATCTCGGGCACGTGCTGGTGCACCTCGCCCACCTTGTAGAAGGCGGCCCCGCCGTCGAGTTCGGTGAACGACGTGCGCAGCGACGGGCTGCGGCCCGCGCCCGACACGCCCGAGAGCGCGGTGACGGTGACCGGGCCCGCGAGCCAGCCGAGCTCCAACGCCGGCAGCAGCGACAGCGTGGCCGCGGTCGGGTAGCAGCCGGGGTTGGCGATGCGCCGCGCGCCCGCGAGGGATTCGCGGAACGCCTCGGGCAAGCCGTACACGTAGTCGTGCGCGCCGTCGCGGAAGTCGCTCGAGAGGTCGACCACGAGCGCCGTGTCGGCCGCGAGCGTGGGGTTGTCGGTGCTCAGTTGTTTCCAAGCACCGTGCGGCAGGCAGGCCACGAGCGTGTCGAACACGCCGTCGGCCAGCAGGCCGGGCAGCGCGTCGGGTGCCACCGGCGTGGGCAGCGGCATGACGCGGGCATCGACGCCCGGCAGCAGTTCGCTCGCCGGGCGGCCCGCGAACTCGCGCGACACCAGCACCGCGACCTCGAGGCCGGGGTGCGCCAACGCCAAGCGGACGAACTCATGGCCGGAGTAGCCCGACGCACCGAGCACGGCAACGCGCGCGGTGCGGCCGGCTCCGTTCGTGCGCGTGCTGGACGCCGGGGCGATCGCGGGGGCGCTCACTTGGCGCCGCCCGTCTGGCCCGAGAGCACGTCGAGGTGCTTCTTGAAGCGCTTGGCGGACACTTGATCCTCCAGTATGCAGAGCACCGTGTCGTCTCCGGCGACGGTGCCCATCAGGGCGTCGAAGCCGGTGAGGTCGATGGCCCGCGCAACGGCACTGGCGTGGCCGGGCGGGGTCTTCACGATCGCCAGGTTCTGGGCGATGCGCGTCTCGTTCACGAAGATCTTGAGGTCGAGCATCTGCCGGCCGCGATCGAGCGCTTCGGTGGCCGGCGTGGGCAGTTCGTACCAGCTGCTGCCGTCGGGACCGGACCGCTTGGCCACACCCAGGCTGCGCAGGTCGCGCGACAACGTGGCCTGCGTCACGTCGATGCCCGAACGACCCAGCGCTCCGGCCAGTTCCTCCTGGCTCGAGAAGCGCCGGCCGCTCAACAGCTCGGCGATGACGGTGAGGCGGTTGGTGCGCGACAAGAGAGGCTCCGTGGGCAGAGGGTCGGTGCGGCGGCCGTGTTGCGAACAGGGGCCGGCGTTCACCGGCTCACGGGCCGGTACGGCGCGGGTGCTGCGGGTGCTGCGCGCGGGCTCGGCAGGCGGGCTTGCGACCGTGTCCTGCGAGCGCTTTCTCGGGGCTCACCCGCCCTGTGCATAACTATGCGGGGGAGCGAATAAATACACCCTGTACGCCGGGATGCAAGAAAAAACATGCGCCCGGCAAAAATTTCTCGGCCCGACCGCCGACGGTTGTGAAGGATCCGTCAGCCAGCACAGCCAGAGCGCGGCCACGCGAAAGCCCCCGTTCTGGAGGCGATCCCGAACGGGGGCTTGCGAACGTCGTCCAGCAGCCAGCGCTATCTCAGCACGGCCACTACCGCAGCACCGCGACCTTCATGCTGCGCACCTCGCCGCCGTGCGTGAGGCGCACCAGGTAGAGCCCGGGCTGCACGCTCTGGCGCTCGAGCAGTGTCACCTGATGCCGCCCCGCCGCGAGGCCCGCCAGGTCACGCACCGCCACACGGCGGCCGGCCAGGTCCAGCAGCTCCAGTGTGCCGCGCGCGTCGTTTGTCGCCAGCGCCAGCGACACGGCCAGGTCCTGGCGCGCCGGGTTCGGCCACGCGCCCAGCAGCGCCAGCCGCGGTGTGCGCGGATCCACGTCCAGCACCGAGGCGTCCCAGATCGTGAGGTCGCCGTCGCTGGCGTCCGAGAACTGCGCGGCGTGGCTGTCGACCACGCGGAAGCGTGCCTGCGAGGTGGTGGGGCCCGCGGCCGTGTACGCGTAGCTCGTACCGGTGAGCCCGCGCGCCAGTGTGCGCCAGTGCGTACCGCCGTCGTCCGAGCGCTGCAGGTCCACGGTCATCACGCCGGCGCCCTTGGTCCACGAGATGACCTGCTCGGTGCCACCGTTCCACGTCTCGCCGCCGTTGGGCGCGGTGATCGCCAGCGCGCTCGAAAGGATGCCGGGGCAGCCCGCCAGCTGGCGTGTGGTCGACTGCGACAGACGGTTGCAGGCCAGCAGGTCGGGCGTGCCGTCCTCGTTGTAGTCATTGACCGCGATGAACGCCGGGTTGCTGCCGCCGGTGGCGAACGTCTGCACGGTCTCGAAGGCACCGGTGCCGGTCGACAGCAGGATGCTCGTCGAGTTGAGCGCGTTGTTGCTGGCCACCGCCAGGTCGGCCACGCCGTTGTGGTCCCAGTCCGCCACCTGCACGCCGTTCGGGCCGCTGCCGGATGTCGCGTTGATCGCGCTCGCGAACGTGCCATTGGGCACGCCGCCGCCGCCGTTGCCCAGGAACACGCTCACGGTGGTGGTGCCGGTGTTGCACACCGCCAGGTCGGGCAGGCCGTCGGCGTTGAAGTCGCCCATGGCCATGTGGTTCGGCGTCGAACCGGTGGTGAGCGAGCCGCCGAGCGTGAACGTGCCGTCGCCCTTGCCGCCCACGCCGTTGCCGAGCAGCAACCGCACTCCGGTGCCCGACACGAACAAATCGGTGATGCCGTCGGCATTGATGTCCCACGGCAGCACGCCGCGCGAGGTGCTGGCCGTGTTCACGTCGACCGGGGCGTCGAACGTGCCGGTCGCCACGCCGGCGGTACCCTGGCCGTGCAGCGTGGTCACGAACGTCGGTCCGCCGGCCACCACGAGATCGGCGATGCCGTCCTCGTCGAAGTCCGACACCGCGATGCCCGTGGGCGCGAACGTCAGTGTGGCCAGCGCGCTCGCGGGGCCGAACGTGCCGTTGCCCACGCCGCCGCTACCGAGCCCGTGGTGCAACTGCAGCGTGTTGTCCGCCTGCGCGCCCACGATGGCGTCCAGGATGCCGTCGCGGTCGAGGTCGTAGAGCGCGAGGCACGTGGGCGAGCCGCCGGTGGGCACGTTCACGGGCGCGGCGAAGTTGCCGTTGCCCAAACTGGCCGCGCCCTGCCCGATCAGCGTCACCAGGTTGCCGCCGCCCGTGGTGACCAGCACCACATCCTGGATGCCGTCGGCGTTCACGTCCTCGCTCAGGGCCGCCGTCGGCTGCGAGCCCACCACCACCGGCGCAGTGGAGCTGAACCCGCACGCGGTGGCGCGGATCTCACCGCTCGTGGCCGACGAGTCCGCCGCGCGCACGGCGCGCATGCGGTAGTAGTAGGTGCCCAGGCCGGGGCTGTCGAACGTCAGGCCCGTGGTGTTGCCCACGTACACGGGATCCAGATCGAGGGGCAGCCGGCTGCGCATGACGCTGTAGCGCAGAATGCCGCTGCCGCCGCCGGACACCCACGACAGCCGCACGCCGGTGCTGATGTTGCTGGCGATCGGATTGCGCGGCGGTCCCACGGTGCCGCCCAGGCCCTGGATCACTCCGCAGTTCGACATGATGCCGCGCATGCGCGACACGCAGACGGGGTGGAACTCCAGCCGCAGCCCGTTCGCCACGCCGCCCGTGAGGTGGCAGTAGCTCATGATGGTGCCCTTGTTGGGCGGCAGGTGGTTCGTGTACGTGGCGCACCCGCCTTCGGGGGCCACGCACGAGTCGAGCGTGCCCGCGGGGATGCGGCCTTCGTTGCGCCACTGGCAGCTATGCGTGTGCGGCGAGCCCGCGTTGTGGCCCATCTCATGCGCGATGACGTTGACGTCCCACGTGGTCGTGGTGGTGGGGTAGTTGTACACCGCGTCGATCGCGCTCACGCCGTAGCCGCTGCCGCACACGGCATCGAGGAACGCGATGCCGCCGCCCAGGGGCCGGCCCGAGATCATGTGCTTGAAGTTCGCGGGCACGCCGCTGTTGTTGGCCGCCCAGTACGACGCGAACTCGCCCAGCTCGCCGCTCGTGGTGGGTTCGGTGTACGGGTCGTTGGAGTCGACCCACAGGTTCACGAACGTGAATTTGAGCGTGGCCTCGAGGTCGCGCTCGTACACCAGGTTCACCGTGCCGAGCACGGTCATGATGTAGGCCGTGGCCGCGGTGAGGTTGCTGCCGAACTTCACACCGTAGATCTCGAAGTCGCAGTCGGCGGCGGCGTTGAACTGCATGCGCGTGCCGTCGAGATTGGTGGCCTGCGGCGCGGTGGTCATGCCCTGCTCGAGGCCGTTCTCGTCCAGGTCGCGCAGGCCATACGCCTTCTCGTTGTCGGCGTTGATGCCGCACTGCCAACGCGAGGCCGCCTGCGAGATGGCCTCGGCGTTCTCGGGGGCCAGCGCGTGCACGCCGGGCGTGGCCGAGCCGGCCGCGACCTTCTGGGCGGGCGAGAGCATGAGGCGCTCGCCGTGCTGCTCGATGGTGGCGAGCACGCCCGTGCCCGCCATGGATAGCACGACCGAGCTGGTGGGATCGCCCGCCACATGGCCGCGGAACAGCGACACATCGGGCGTGAACGCGTGCCGGCCGGTGGCGTCGGAGTACGTGACGCTCGTGCCGGGCGCCATGAGCTCGTAGGGCTCCAGCACCAGCTCGAGCGTGCCGCCGTCGGCATCCGGAACCGCCAGCGTGCCGCCGCCTGCGGCGCGGAACTCGGCCATCGCCTGCTGGTCGATCGTGAGCAGCGTGGTGCCCGCCGACTCGCGCAGCAGCGTTCCGCCGGCGGCGTATGTGGCCGCCAGCAGCTTGGTGCCGGAGTCACGGAGCCGCGAGAACACCGGCGCCGCGGTGGCCACGGTGGCCGAGGCGACAGTCAGGAGCGCGAACAGCGAGATGCGGGCGGGCAGGGAACGCATTTCAGGATGCCTCGGTGGGTGAGCGTGTCGCGAACGAATACCTGTCTTGGCCGGCGTCACTCGGGCGCCGATGGGCCGTGCACCCGGGGTGCGCGTTTGGGCCGCGCCATCCGGGTCGGCCGCGCATCAAGTCTAGACGAGCAGCGCATGGGCGCACCACTGTCGAACGATGGATCCGCCGCACGGGAGCGGCGCCTGAACGGCACGGGAACCGGGTTCGAGAGGGACTTGAACCCGGCCAGCCCCGTGGTTCGCCCTCTCACCCAGCGCAACCGCAAGGTCCAGTCGACTCGTCGCAAGCCGGAACGCCCGCGTGCTACCGGACCACCGAGACCTTCGCCAGCCTGAGATCGGCCCCCGTGCGCAGGCGCACCAGGTAGACACCGGGCGGCAATGACGCGTGTTCCAGCAACCGCACCTGATGCGTGCCGCCCGCCAGTCCGGACAGGTCGCGCGACGCCACGCGGCGGCCCGTGAGGTCCACCATGTCGAGCGTGCCGCGCGCGCCGGCGGGCAGCGAGAACGACACGGTGAGTTCCTGGCGGGCCGGGTTGGGCCACGCGCCCAACAGGGACAGGCGCGGCGGGCCGTCCGCCACATCGAGCGTGTTGAACGGCAGCACCACGAAGTCGGCGTTGCTGGCGTCGGACACCTGCGTCATGCCGTGCGCCACCACGCGCAACCGTGCGTGCGTGGTGGTGGCGGCCCCCACGGTCCACGTCCAGCTCGTGCCGGTGAGTTCGCGCGCGATGGTGCGCCAGTGCGCACCACTATCCAGCGACAGTTGTACGTCCACGCTCAGGATGCCGCCCGACTTGTTCCAGCGCACCACGCGCTCGTCCTGCGCCGACCACTGCTCGGCGCCATTGGGCGTGCTCAGCGTGAGCGACGGGGTCAGTGCGCTCGCGCACAGTGGCGTCACGCGCACGGCGGTGCCCGAGCTCTTGTGCAGCGCCAGCACGTCGAGGACACCGTTCTCGTCGTAGTCGGTGGCCACCAATGCCACCACGTTGTTGCCGCCGGTGGGCACGAAGAAGCGCTTGGCCAGCGTGCCGTCGCCGCGGCCGATCAGCACGTTCACGGTCCCCGGTGCGGTGTCGTTGCCGATCACCACGTCGGCCAGCCCATCGTGATCCCAGTCCACGATCGCGATGCTGCTCGGGTTGCTGCCGGCGCCATAGGGCACACCGGCGGCGAACGTGCCGTTGGCAACGTTGTTCGTGCGCAGGCCGCGAAACACACGCACGAGCGTGTCGCCGCGGTCGCACACCAGCAGGTCGTCGGCACCATCCTGGTCGAGGTCGGTGACCGCCATGCGGCCCGGGTTCACCCCGGCCGCGTAGAACACGGGTAGCAGGAACGTGCCGTCGCCCTTGCCTGCGTTGCCGCTGCCGGCGAGCAGCGCGAGCCCGGTGCTGCCGCTCACGGCCAGGTCCAGGACGCCGTCGCTGTTGAAGTCATGCAGCACCAGGTCGGCCGTGAGCATGCTCACGGGTGTCGACTGCACGGTGCCGAACGTGCCGTTCCCAAGACCTGCGGTGCCGAGCCCGCGGATGCGCGCCACGGTGCCGTCGGCGCACACCAGCACGTCCTCGATGCCGTCCTCGTCGGTGTCCGCCACGGTCAGTGACACCGGTGCGCCAGGCAGCACGCCGCCGCCCGCGGGTCCGAGGAACGTGCCGTCGGGCACGCCCGCGATGGCGTTGCCACGGTGCATGCGCAGCGAGTTGTCACCCTGTGCACCCACCACCAGATCGGCGATGCCGTCACCGGTCATGTCGCTGGTGGCGATGCAGGCGGGTTGGCTGCCGGTGGGGAACGATGTCGGGGCGGCGAACGAACCGTTGCCGGTCGCGCCCGTGCCGAGGCCGGGCAGCGTGGCCAGCAGGCTGCCGGACTTGCGCGCCACCACCAGGTCCTCGCGGCCGTCGCCATTGATATCGAGCGGCACCGCGGCCACGGGGTCCGGGTCCACGGTGAAGCCGGCGTTCGCGATCGCGTTGCACGACGACGTGCCTTTGACCTCGGCGCTCCACGCCGACGTGTCGGCCGCGCGGATGGTGCGTACGCGATACCAGTAGCTGCCGAAGCCGGCGTCGTCGAACTGCAGCGCGGCAGTGAAGCCCACGCTGCCGGGCTGGGTGTCGAGCGGCAGTGGACTGCGCGCCACCTCGTAACCGAGCACGTTGGCGCTGCCGCCGGCCGTCCAGGTGAGTCGCACGCTGTTGCCGAGCGGCGCGATCGCCACGTTGCGCGGCGGCTGCACGGTGGCCTGCGTGCTGCACGCGGCCACGCTCATCACCGAACGCATGCGCTGCACGCAGATCGGGTGGAAGTCCAAGCGGATGCCGTTGGCCACGCCGAACTGCACGTGGCAGTAGCTCATGATGGTGCCCTTGTCGGGCGGCAGGTGGTTCGAATACGTGAGGCAGCCGCCTTCGGGCGTCCAGCACGAGTCGAGCGTGGTGGCCGCGGGGATGTAGCCCTGCGTGGCCCAGTTGCAGCTCTGCGTGTGGTAGCTGCCGAACACGTGACCCAGCTCGTGCGCCATCACATCCACGTCCCACGTGGAGGTGGCCGTGGGGTACGTGTACGTGAAGTCCATGGCCGCCAGCGCATAGGCGCTGGGCGTGTTGCACAGCGAACCGATCAGGGCGATGCCGCCGCCCAGTGGCCGGCCCGACATCAAGAACACCGCCGAGCGCTGCACGGCGGCGTTGTTGGTGGCCCAGTAGCCCTGGAGCTGCGTGAGCTGCTGCGCGGTGGTGGTGGCGGTGTAGGGGTCCGAGACCGTGGTCCACAGATTCAGGTACGGGATCGACAGCGTGGCCTCGAGGTCGCGCTCATAGATGAGGTTCACGGTACCGGCCACGGTGAGCACATAAGATGTGGCGGCGGCCAGATTGTCGGCGAACTTGAGGTGGTAGACCTCGTAGTCGCAGTCGATGGCGATCTTCCATACCGTGCGTGTGGCCCCGACCTGGGCGGTGCCGGCGGTGCGCTTGGGCGCGGCCAGGTTCGGCGGGGGCAGGTTCAGCGGCACGCTGAGCGCATCTTCATTGCTGCCATCGATGCCGCACGCGAACCCGCCGCCACCATCGGCGCGCGCGCTTTCGGGCGCCAGCACGTGCATGGGCAGGCCGGCGGCCGCGCTGGCGCGCGCCGGTAGAGTCTGCGAGGGCGCGAGATTGTAGCGCTGGCCGTCGTGCTGGAGCGCGCCGAACACGCCGGCTTCGCCAAGGGCGACCACCGCCCAGCTGCCGGCCTCGCCCGCGATGCGGCCACGGTAGAGCGACACGTCGGGCCGTACGTCGTGGCGGCCCAGCGCATCGGTGGTCGTGATCGACGCGCCCGGCGCCAAGAGCGCGTAGGGCTCCAGCTCGAGCGTCAGCGTGCTGCCTTCGGCGGCGGGCAGTTCGAGCGAGCCACCCCCGGCCGCGCGGAACGCGGCGATCGCATCGGTGTCGGCCGACATGAGGCTCACGCCTTCGGGCAGCACGCTCGAGCCCACGGC
>JBEBGT010000341.1:0-4378 GCA_040081365.1 Candidatus Eiseniibacteriota bacterium
GATCGAGGGCGTCTCGGCGGAGCTGAACGTCGTCCGCTTCCGCGGCCGGGAAGGCATGTCCGAGCTGTTCGAGTTCGAGGTCGAGTTCGTGAGCGACGACACGGCGATCGACTTCGACAGCGTCATCGGCAAGCCGGGGCTGTTGGAGATGTCCACGAATGATGGCCCGCGGTTCGTGCATGGTATCGTCTCGCGCTTCGAGGAGGTCGGCGGCGGGCAACAGCACACGCTGTATCTCGCTCGTATCGTGCCCGCACTGTGGACGTACGGGCTCAAGAACGACTGCTGCATCTACCAGACCATGACCGTGCCGGACGTCATCAAGGACATCCTGACCTCCGGCGGCATGGAGGCCGGCACCGACTTCCGCATGGACCTGACGGGCGCGTATCCCCAGCGGGAGTACATCGTCCAGTACCGTGAGACCGACCTCGACTTCGTGTCGCGGCTCACGGAGGAAGCGGGCATCTTCTACTTCTTCGAGCACAAGGACGATGGGCACACGCTCGTGCTGTCGGACCACACCGGCGTGCACACGGACATCGTCGGGGTGGTCGTGCTGCCGTTCCATGCCGACGACACCGGCCTGCAGGGCAGCACCGAGGAGGTCTCGAGCCTGCGGCTCTCGCGTTCCATGCGCACGGGCAAGGTGTCGATGCGCTCGTTCAACTTCCAGAAGAACACGCTCAAACTGAACGTCGCGGCGGAAGGTGAGGCGGAGACCGAGCACGAGCACTACGACTTCGACGGACGCTATGCCGACGAGGGGCTCGGCAAGAACCTCGCGAAGATGCGCCAGGACTCGTTCGCGGCGCGCCGCCGGATCCTGAGTGGTGACTCGAACTGCCGGCACATGACACCGGGCTTCAAGTTCGGGGTGAAGGACCATCCGCGGGACGAGTTCAATGCCGACTTCCTGCTCACGCGCGTCGAGCACACGGGTGCGCAGCGGCAGGCCGCGGGCGCGGATGGCGGGGGGGCCGAGGGCGAGGAGATGTACTCGAACACCTTCGAAGCGGTGCCCTCGGCGGTGGTGTTCCGGCCGCTGCAGCTCACGGAGCCCGCGCTCGTGGACGGTCCCCAGACGGCCGTCGTGACGGGGCCTTCGGGCGAGGAGATCTACTGCGACGAGCATGGCCGCGTGAAGGTGCAGTTCCACTGGGACCGCTATGGCACCCCGGACGAGAAGGCGTCGTGCTGGATCCGCGTGGCCCAGAGCCATCGCATCCATGACCTCGCCATCCCGCGCATCGGGGAGGAGGTCATCGTCGACTTCCTCGAGGGCGACCCGGACCAGCCGATCATCACCGGGCGCGTCTACAACGCCGGGCGCGTCACGCCTTACACCCTGCCGGCCGACAAGACCAAGTCGACGTTCCGCACGCCGTCGTCGCCGGGCGGTGACGGCTTCAACGAGCTGCGCTTCGAGGACCTCGCGGGCAGCGAAGAAGTGTTCTTCCATGCCCAGAAGGACATGAACATCAAGGTCCTCAACAACCGCACGCAGGACATCGGGGTCGACAACAGCCATCACGTCGGGAACAACGAGACCGAGAAGGTCGACAAGAACCGCACGCGCGAGGTGGGCGAGAACGAGTCCATCACGATCGGCAAGGACGAGACCATCTCGGTGGGGCAGAACCATAGCGAGACGATCGGCAAGGACATGACACTGTCGGTGGGTTCGAACCAGACCATCTCGGTGGGCACGGACCAGAGCGCCTCGATCGGGGGCGCCCGGACGACGTCGGTCGGCAAGGCGGACACGCTCGACGTCGGCGCCAAGCAGACGATCAACGTTGGGGCTGATCAGGCGCTGAACGTGGGCGGTGCGCAGGCGGTGACCGTGTCGAAGGCCGTGTCCCTGACGTTCGGCGACAAGCTCACGCAGGCGGTGTCGAAGGATGCCAGCGTCGACATCGGCGGCAAGGCGGTCGAGAAGGTGGGCAAGTCGAAGAGCGTCGAGGCCGCCGACGAGATCGTGTTCGTGTGCGGCAGCGCCAAGATCAAGCTCACGAAGAACGGTGACATCGTGCTCGAGGGCAACAACATCACCGTCAAGGGCAGCGGCAACGTGACGCTCAAGGGCTCGAAGGTCGCGGCGAACTGACGAGCGGCCCCAAGGACATCGCCCCCGGCGGAGAGGCATCCCCGCCGGGGGCGAACGTCACCGTGGCGCCGCGCTACTCCTCATAGGGATTGAACGGACGGCCGTCCGGCGGCGGCTCGTTCGCGAGTTCGCCCTTCTCGATCACCTGCGGGCCCTGGTGCCCGGGCAGCCCCACATACGGGCAGCCCTGCAGTCCTTGGCGCACGGTCCAGCTCTCGTCGCCGGGCGCGATCCAGCGCAGGCGACCGTTCTGGATCCACGGCGCGAGCTCGAAGTCCCACTTCGCGTTGCAGGCCATCCAGCCGCCGTCCGGCAGCCAGTACGTGGCGCGCAGCCAGGGCGTGTGCAGGTCCTTGGGATCCACCGGTTCGGAGCACCAATAGCTGATGGGGTAGAGCCGGTCGCCGTTCGGCAGGTCGAGCGCGGCGATGACCGCGACCATACCCGGCAGTTCGAGCACGCGCGGGATCACGTACGGCACGGGCGGGCCCGGCAGCACGAGCTCGCGCACCTCGGTCACGGCCCGGCCGTGCAGGTCGGCCGCCCCCGAGAGCATCTGGAACGCCGCCGGCGCCGCCGGCTCGTCGACCTCGACGCCGGCCTCGGCCCACCACCACGGTCCTTCCATGCCCCACGGGTCGAGCGAGCGTTTGAGCTTGTCACCCGTGAACGGGCAGGCCCCCATGACCACGCGCGGCAGCCGGTCGGCGTACTCGGCCTCGAGCGTGAGCTGGCGCTCCTTGAGGAGCTGGTACTCGCGTGGCGTGCCCGCGAATCCGCCCCGGGCCATCTGCTGCGACCACAGCCGGGCGAGTTCGGCGACGACGGCCTGGCGTTCGGCAGCGGTGAAGGAGGCCATGGTCACTCTCCGCATTCCTTGCACAGCATCGCTTCGACGACGTCGTTCTTCGACTTGAGGTTCACGGCCCCCTCGCCGAACACCGCCGTCACGTTGGCATCGATGACGCCCATCTTGCGGGTCTGCCCGGGCGTCTTCTGGCCCGTCTTCGGGTCGACCGCGTCGGGCTCCTTCGAGATCGTCTTCTCGGTCGCCACCAGCCCGCTGCAATCCGCCTTGGCGTCGGCCTTCTTCTTGGCGTTGTACTCCTTGAGCACCTTCGCGACCTCGTCCGGCATGCTCGTGAAGTCCATGTTGGCGCGCTGCGCATCGCTGAGCCCGTGGTCCTTCTCGGGCACCCAGTGCACCTGCGCGCCGTGCTGGATGCCGTCCCAGTCCATGCCGACGTTGAGACTCTTGCGCAGCTTCTCGAAGGCCTTGCCGGTGACGCGCTGGCAGCCCTTGCCGTACAGCATCACGTCGTATAGGTCGTAGTCCGCCGTCATCCACTTGCCGGTATAGTCGCGTCCGGAGTCGTTCGTGATGCGGTGGAACTCGCGGCCGGCCTGGTCGACGTAGCCCTGCTTGCCCTTGATGAGCCCCAGCAGGCGCTTCTCACGCGTGGGGCCGCTGATGGGGAATGCCATGGTGTCGTCCTTGGCCGGGTGGCCGATCACGCCCTGGAAGTCCTCGGCGAACAGCGGGCGCGACACCGAGATGAGGTCGTCGTAGTCGGGCAGTCCGCGCGCCGCCAGCCCCTGGCCGCGGATCCACTCGTGCAGCTTGTCGTTGTCCTCGCCCATGGCCTCGCGCAGTGACACGATGGCATCGAGGAAGCGCTTCGTCTTCTGCTCGTAGACGTTGCCCTCGTGGATCGTCGAGCCGTTCAGGATCACGTGCGGCTTGGGCACGCCGCCCTCGCCGATCCAGTCGCGCTTGGACTTGGTGCCCTTGCCGCGGCACGAGCCCTTGGTCTGGCGCACGTACAGCACGACGCTCTCCTCGGAGCACACCTTCTTCATGGGGTCCCAGTGCTTGGGATGCACGCCCGAGTCCTCCATGGCGGCGTTGCCCGCGGATTCGTCCTTGGCCTTCTCGACCATCTTCTTGCAGAAGTCGATGACCGACGGCGCCAGGATCGCGGGCGCCTGCACTTCGGCCGGCGCGAGCGCGTTGGCGGCGCTGCCGCCGTTCGCGGTCATCGGGTCCGTGAGTCGGAATACGGCCTTGCCGTCGACCTTGACGTCGAAGCTCGCGTTCACGGGCTCGGCCTTGCCCTTGATCTTGTTCGACACCACGCCGTTCAGCGAGCCGGCCTCGTCGCCCGTGCTCATGCTGAAGTTGCTGCTCTTGAGCATGATCGGGTTGCCATCCACCTTCACGGTGGTGGAGCCGTCGGCGGTGTCGGACGACTGCGCGATGTTCGGGTA
>JBEBGT010000022.1:0-16396 GCA_040081365.1 Candidatus Eiseniibacteriota bacterium
GTATAAGAGACAGGTGCCGGCTCGCCCGGCTTGAGCCGGCGCTCCGCCGGCGGCGCGCTCGGCGTGCCACCGCCCGGCCTGGCGGCCTGGGCGCGCGCCACGCGCAGCTCGCGCTGGGCCACACGCACGGCGCGCGCGGTGCGGACCTGTAGCGCGTCACTGCCCAGCTCGCGCGGCTCCTTGAGCGGCGAGCGCGCAGGCTCGATGGCCGCCGTGCCCTGGTCGCGCTCGGTGAGCCGCAGCCGTTCGGCCGCCGGCGTGCCCAGCACCTCGCCCAGGTCGGGGCCTGCGTTCCAGTACACGCCGCGGTAGGACGCCACGCGGTCGATGGGCGTCATGTCGGTGTCGGTCACGGGCACGCTGTTCACGTAGCTGGCGTGTGCCGCGGCCGAGGGCTGTGCCAGTGAGTTGAGCGACACATAGGTGAACACGCCGCCGGGGACATTGTTGCTCTCGGGGGCGCTCTCGGGCCCGAGCGGGGCCCAGCCGACGTAGTCGCCCACCTGCACCCAGGCGACCCACGACGGCGCCCACGCGCCGTACGGCTGCCACACCCAGCCCTGGAAGTCGTCGTGGAACCAGAACCCGTAGTGGTCGGTGATCCAGCCGAACTCGTCGTTGGACTCCCACACCCAGCCGTACGTCCACGACGGCTCCCAGTGGCCGTCGCGATACGGGCGCCAGGCCACGGTGTTGACGCGCGGGCGGAACACCCAGCCCTGCGGCTCGACCAGGATCCAGTCGCCGTGAGGGGCGAGTTCGTCGTAGAACGGCCGGAGCGCGGGGGCCAGCCCGAGCCGCCCGGCATCCATGGAGCGTGCGGGCGGCGGGGGCAGCCCATCGGCGTCGCCCATGCCGCCATCCACGGCGCAGGACGCGGTCAGTAGCGCCAAACCCACGATGAGTGCGTGGGAAGCACTTAATCTGTTGTGTTTGAACATCTTAGGTCGCTCCTAGCAGTTCAATCGGTGGAATTCTCCCATGGGGCGCAAATTAGTCTTGGTCGACCCTGTGCGACATCACTATCATGCGCATCGTGCAAATTGCAGCAGGCGATCCATCCGGCCTGATGCCTCTCTGCCCGACATCCCATCCGGGAGACACCCCTCACATGCGCCGCTCCATTCTCCGTACCATTCTCGCGCTGGCTGGTTCCGCTTTGCTCGCGGGCTCGGCGTTCAGTGCGCCTGTCGAGCTCGACGCGCCCGATGCCACCGTCGGCATCGCGGCCTCGTCGCTCGTGCACGTCGATGTCGTCGCGGGCGCCAGTGGCGCGCCGAACGGCTTCACCATCGAGTGGATGACGCGTGCGCACTTCGATGCGCTCGGCGCCGTGTGGCCCGATGATCCGTCGCTCGACCCCGCTGTGCATGTGGCGGTGTTCCTCGGCAATCCCACGCTCAACACGGTGGACGGTACCACGACGTTCCTCCTGGCGCCGGGTGCCGCCGCCACGATCCAGTTGGGCGACATCTTCGATGAGACCGGCGTCGTGGCGGAGAACGCCGATGCCTCCGAGATGAGCCCGGGCACCGAGTACGTGTTCCGCGTCATGGCCAACGGCGATGCTGGTGGCACCTCGGGTGGTGGCGCGGGCCTGTACCCCTCGAGCCCGTACAGCGGCACGTACAGCTGCTGGACCAAGCACCATGACGACAATCACGACTGCGTGCACACGCAGGGCTACTGGAAGAACCACCCGTCGGCCTGGCCGGTCTCGACCGTGCGTCTCGGCAGCGTCATCTACACGAAGACGCAGGCGCTGGCGATCCTCAACCAGCCGGCGAATGGCAACGGTCTCGTCTCGCTCGCGCACCAGTTGATCGCGGCCAAGCTCAACGTGGCGGCGGGTGCGATCCCGGGCACGCTCATCTCGGGCGTCATCGCCACCGCCGACGCGCTCATCGGCGCCAAGGTCGCACCTCCGATCGGTGCGGGCTTCATCGCCCCGCGCACCGCGAGCCGTCTCACGGACGACCTCGAGGAGTTCAACGACGACGAGATGGAGCATCACGATTGCCAGGTCACGACGGCGATCCAGCCCAAGAGCTGGGGCCAGCTGAAGGCGATGTACCGTTAGTCCGCCTCGCGACCTCGCGCGGTTCCGACGGGCGCTCTCCCACGAGAGCGCCCGTCGTGCTTTCACGGTACGCCCGCGCCCGACCGTGCGCGCCGACTCGCAGCGCCCACTCCGATGGCTGCCGGGTGCGAACACGACCGGCCCGTGCGGCCCGGCCGCGCCGGTGGCACGATGCTCCGCTCAGGCCGAAGCCCCCGGCGCGTGAGGCTCGACAGGGGCTTCGTCGTGCTCCGGTGAGTCGCGGCTACAGCCGCTTGTAGTTGGGTCCGCCGCCGCCCTCGGGCGTGGTCCAGGTGATGATCTGGTACGGGTCCGCGATGTCGCACGTCTTGCAGTGCACGCAGTTGCTGGCGTTGATCTGCAGCTTGAGCGCACCGGCCTTGTCGGGGTCGGGGATCATCTCGTACACGCTCGCGGGGCAGAAGTGCTGGCACGGGTTGCCGTACTCCTCGCGGCACTTCGTGGCGCACACGCTGGTGTCCGCCACGCGCAGGTGCACCGGCTGGTCCTCGTCGTGCATCGTCCCACTCAGGTAGACGTCCGCGAGCTTGTCGAACGTCAGCTTGCCGTCGGCCTTGAGCGGCGCGGGCTTGCCGTTGGGGTGTGCGACGGAGAGCTTCTGCATGCGCTCGTGACCGGCGTGACCTGTCAGCTCGCCGCCCAGTGGGTCGATGCCGCCCATGTACATCTGGAAGCCCGTGCGCGGCAGCGCCATCCACAGCCCCGCATCGAACGCCTGGTGGAAGTTGCGCATGCCCTTCAACTCGGCGCCGGCCCACGAGTCCTCGACGCGCTTGGCGTAGCCGGCCAGTCGGGTGGCTGAGAAATCGTCCGCGAGCAGGCACTCCAGCACCTGCTCGGCGGCGAGCATGCCGCTCTTGATGGCCAGGTGGATGCCCTTCAAGCGACCGCCGTTCAGGAAGCCACCCGTGTCGCCCGCGAGCAGCAGGCCATCGGCGTACAGCTTGGGCATGGCGTTCCAGCCGCCCTCGGGAATGGCCTTGGCGCCGTAGCGGATCGGCTTGCCGCCTTCGAGCAGGGCCGAGACCAGCGGGTGCGTCTTGAGCCGCTGCAGGTTGCCGTGCGGGTCGCTCGTGGGGTCCTTGGCGTCGAGCCCCGTGACACAGCCCACGTACCACAGCGAATCCGAGAGTCCGTAGATGAACCCGCCGCCGAACGTGTCGGCCGACAGCGGCCAGTTCATGGTGTGGATGACGCGGCCCTTCTGCGCCTTGCCGGCCGGCACTTCCCACAGCTCCTTCACGCCGGTGGCGTACACCTGCGGCTGCTTGCCGGCCGTGAGCCCCAGCGACTGCTCGAGTGCTTTGCCGATGGTGCCGCGCGGGCCCTCGCACAGCACGGTGACCTTGGCGAGGCAGTCCGCACCCGGCTGGTAGGTGGGCTTGGGGTTGCCGTGCTTGTCGATGCCCTTGTCGCCCGTGCGCACGCCCAGCACTTTGTTGCCGTCCAGAAGCGGCGTCTGCGCGGGGGTCTCGGTGGCGATCAGCACACCGCGCTCTTCGGCCTGCGTGGCGAGCCACTTGCAGAGTTCGCCGAGCGACACGATGGCGTTGCCCTCGTTGTGCAGCGCGGGCGGCAGGAACGGCAGGCGGAACTGCGACTTCTCGAACAGGATGTAGACGTCGTCGTGCGCGACCTCGGCTTCGATCGGGCATCCCTTGGCCGCGTAGTCGGGCACCAGCTCGCGCAGCGCGCGCGGGTCCATGACCGCACCCGAGAAGCCGTGCTGGCCCACTTCAGACGACTTCTCGAGCACGGCGATGTTCAGCTCGGGCAGCGCCTTGCCGCCCGTGGCCGCGGCCTGCTCGTTGTGCCGGGCCACCAGGTTCGCCAGATGGATCGCGCCTGCGAGCCCGGCCGGACCCGCTCCCACGAACTGCACGTCGAACTCGAGGATCTCTCTGTCCACAGCGCGTTCCTTAGGTTCCGGCCGCGGGGTCGCGGCCCGTGATGCGGCGTCGCTCGTCAGTGGGTCCCGGCGGCCGAGGCCTCGGTGTGGGCTTGGGCTTCGAGCCAGCGTTCGCAATCGATCGCGGCCATGCAGCCGCTGCCGGCGGCCGTGACCGCCTGGCGGTACACCTGGTCGTGAACGTCGCCGGCCGCGAACACACCCGCGATGTTGGTATACGACGAGCCGGGCTTCACGAGCAGGTAGCCCTTGGCATCGGTGGGCAGCTGGCCGCCCAGGAACTCGGTGTTCGGCTTGTGTCCGATGGCCACGAACACGCCGTCGATGGCCATGTCGGTGATCGCACCGGTCTTGGTGTCGCGCAGCTTCACGCCGGTGACCTTCTTGTTCTTCTCGCCCAGCACCTCGGCGATCTCGGCGTTCCAGAGGAATTTGATCTTCGGATTGGCGAGCGCGCGCTCCTGCATGATCTTGCTGGCGCGCAGCGTGTCGCGCCGGTGCACCACCGTGACCTCGGTGCAGAAGCGCGTGAGGTAGTTGGCTTCTTCCATGGCCGTGTCACCGCCGCCGATCACCAGCACGCGCTTCTCCTTGTAGAAGAAGCCGTCGCAGGTAGCGCAGGCCGAGACGCCGAAGCCCATGTACTCGGTCTCACTCGGGATGTTCAGCAACAGCGCCGACGCGCCCGTGGCCACGATGATGCTCTTGGCCTGGTATTCCACACCGTCCGCCCAGACCTTGAACGGGCGCTCGGAGAAGTCGACCTTCTCGACCAGCGTGTCCATGAACTCGGTGCCGAAGCGCGCCACCTGCTTGCGCATGACCTCCATGAGGTCCGGGCCCTGGATGCCGTGCTCGAAGCCGGGATAGTTCTCGACCTCGGTCGTGATCGTGAGCTGCCCGCCGGGCTGCAGGCCGGTGAAGATCAGCGGCTTCAGGTTGGCGCGCGCGGTGTAGAGCGCCGCGGTGTAACCCGCGGGGCCGGAGCCCAGGATGATGACCTCACGGATGCCGGACACGGAGTGCCTCCTCGGAACACGGGGGTGCTTGGGGTTCGAACCGGGACACTTTAGATGCTTTCGGGCCGTTTCGGAACCGGCCGTGCCCGCGCCGTCGCGGGGAGATTCTCAATCGCCCCGGACACGGGAACGCCCGCCTCGGCGGGCCGAGACGGGCGTTGACCGGGGCTGCCGGCGTGCGTCAGCCGCGCAGTGAGCTCGACAGGCTCTGCCGCGACGCCTTGAGCGCGGGGAAGAAGCCGCCCACCAAGCCGAGCAGGGCCGAGAACACCAGCGCCTGCAGCATGATGGCGGGCGTGATCCGGAACTGGAACGCCATCTCGGAGAAGCTCTGGAAGTTCGTGGTGCTCGAGGTGATGCCGTTCATCGGCAGGGACAGGACGCAACCCACGAGCCCGCCGATCACGGCGATGATCACCGACTCGACCACGAACGACACCAGCACCGCGCCGGGACCGAACCCGAGCACGAGCAGCGTGGCGATCTCACGCGTGCGCGCGCCGATCGAAGCGTACATGGTGTTGGCGGCGCCGAACACGGCACCGATCGCCATGATGATGGTGATGAACGTGCCGATCGCGGTGATGAGCGTGGAGAACAGTTCGCTCTGGGCCGCGTAGAAGTCGCGCTCCTTCTTGACCTCGAGCGACAGGCGCGGATCGGCTTCGATGCGCTTCTTGATGGCGGCGAACTGCTCGGGGTTCTTCATGCGGAACACGAAGGTCTGGAAGTAGCCCTCGCGGTGCAACGCCGGCATGAGCACCGCGGCGTCGCCCCAGATCTCGGACTCGAACGCCGAGCCGCCGGCCGTGAACTGCCCGACCACGGTGAAGTCACGCTGCTCGAAGCGCAGCTTGTCGCCCACGTTGCAGTTGGCGAACCGGCCGGCGATGCGCTTGGCGACGATCACCTCGTCGGTACCGGGCGTGAACATGCGGCCCGCCACCATGGTGACGCCGCCCCGCAGGTCGGCCGCGGCGGGGTCGACACCGCGCAACATGATGTTCGACGAACCCTTCTGCCCGAGTCTCGGCTTGTTCACCACGATCACCATCTCGGCGCTGGCGCGCGGCCGGCCATCCGGGCCCACGGCCACGGCGGGGTCGGCCTTGAGGATGTTGCTCTGGTCCAGCGAGACGCCACTGGAGATCTCACTGTCGGCGCCCTTGCGCAACACGATGGCGTTGTCGGGCGATCCGGTGGTGACGAGCGAAGCCTTGAAGCCGGCCGCCAGTGCCAGCGCGCCGATGTAGATGGCCACGGTGAGCCCGATGCCGAGCGCGGTGGTCGCGGTCGACACGGGGCGGTGCGTGACGCTGCGGAGGTTGTACGCGAATGGGATGGCCATGGGTCCTCTCAATCGACGCGCCGGAGCGCGTCCACGATGCGCAGGCGCGACGCCTGCATGGCCGGGATCAGGCCGCTCACCGCGCCGATGACGAGCGCGATGGCGATGCCGGTGAACACGGTGTTCCAGTACACCGACATGGGCGGCAGGAAGCCGCCGAAGATGGCATTGCCATCGACCGCGAACTTGGCCCCGAGCGCGCCGATCAGGCCGCCGCCCAGCGTGATGACGGCCGCCTCGAGGACGACCATGCCGAACACCTGGCCGTCGGTGAAGCCCAGCGTCTTCAGCACGCCGAACTCGCCGGTGCGCTCGCGGATCGACGTCATCATGGTGTTGGCCGCGATGAGCAGGATGCTGAACACGATCGCCAGCCCGATCACGCGCAGCACGAATGGGATGTTGCCGTACATGCTCACGAACCCGGCCTGGAACGCCTGCTCGGTCTCGGTGAGCGTGGCGGGCGCGGCGTTCTCGAACTGCGAGTCGATGGCGTTGAGCACGGTGCTGGCCTGCGACGGGTCCGAGAGCTCGAGTACGAACGTGCCCACGGCTTCCTGTCCGCTCATGCCCTTCTCGCTCAGGTACTTGTAGTGGAAGAACATGACCTCCTCGCCGAACGACTTCTTCTTGGCGCGGTACACGGCGCGGATCGTGAACGGCCAGTTGCCCGGGAAGATCGTGCCGGCGAGCGTGATCGTCTGGCCCAGCTTCCAGCCCTTCTTGAGCAAGAGCTTCTCGCCCACGACGCAGGCGGTGCGCTCGAGGTAATAGGCCGCCAGCTTGGGATCCGCGCCCTCGGGCACGCCACCCGCGGCCTGCGCGGGCGAGGACTGCACGATCTCGATGTCGGGGCTGTAGATGGCGAAGTACGGGTCATCCACGCCGAACTGCGCGAAGAAGCCGCGCGCGTCCGCCGGGTCCGAGGCCCCGAACCAGTTCTGCACGGCGCAGCGCTTCACGCCGGGCACGGCCTCGATGCGCTGCCGGTACGCCATGGGGATCCACTGCACGAGCGAGATCTTGTTGCGCACCACCAGCCGCGACTCGCTGCCGACCTTGATCGATTCTTGAAGGGTGTCGAGCACGCCGCCCAATGTGCAGAACAGGAACAGCGCCACCATGACGCTGGCCATGGTGAGAAACGTGCGCAGCGGGTTGCGGAACAGGTTGACGATCACGAGCTTGAACATGCGCGCCTCCTCAGGCCGACAGAACGCCCTTGTCGAGGTGGTACTGGCGCGTGGCACGCTCGGCCGCGTGCGGGTCGTGCGTCACCATGACGATGGTCTTCTTGAACTCACGGTTGAGCCGCTCGAGCAGCTGCAGCACGTCCTCGGCGGACTTGCGGTCGAGGTCGCCGGTGGGTTCGTCGGCGAGCAGCACCTTGGGGTCCGACACCAGTGCGCGCGCGATGGCCACCCGCTGCTCCTGGCCGCCCGACAGCTGGCGCGGGTAGTGCTTGAGTCGGTCGCCCAGGCCCACCAAGCCCAGTGCGGTCTCGGCGCGCTTGCGGCGCTCGGCACCGCTCATCTTCACGAGCAGGAGCGGCAGCTCCACGTTCTCGAGTGCCGTGAGCACGGGGATCAGGTTGTAGAGCTGGAAGATGTATCCGATCGAGGCCGACCGCCAGCGCGCGAGTTCATTGCCGCCCATGCGCGCGATGTTCGTGCCGCCCACGATCAGGTCCCCCGAGGTGGGCTGGTCCACACCGCCGATCAAGTTGAGGAGTGTGGTCTTGCCCGAGCCCGACGGCCCCATGAGCGCCACGAACGCGCCGTCTTCGATCTTGAGCGACAGGCCGTCCAGGACGCGCACTTCTTCGGCGTCACGGCGGTACACCTTCACCACGTTGTTCACTTCGACCGATGCCATGCTGGAACCTCCGGTGAGACGGGCGGCTATCGCCCGGCGAGCTTCACCTTGCTGCCGTTCTTCAAACTCGCGGGGGGCGTGAGCACCAGGCTCTCGCCGCCCGACAGACCCTGTCGTACTTCGATGCGGTCGCCACGTGCCGGGCCCATATCCACGGCTTGCTGGCGCACCTTGCCGTCCTCGGCGATCCACACGCTGGCTTTGCCGTCGGCCTGCACCAGGGCCGCCTGCGGCACGAACACACGGCGCGGTGCGGCCTGCGCCTGGGCGCCATGCGCATCGAACACGACCTTGGCGCCCATCTCGGGCAGGATGCGCGGGTCGCGATCGAGGATCGACACCTTCACGAGCACGGTGGCCTTCTGGCGGTCGGCCGTGGGCACCACCTGGCGGACGCGCCCGCTGAACGACGTGTCGGGGTAGGCGTCGAGCGTGATGCGAGCGGTCTGGTTGTTGCGGATCTGGGCGATGTACGCCTCGTTCACGTCGACTTCGACCTCGAGCGTCTGTAAGTCCGCCATGGTGACGATGGCGGTGCGCGTGAGGCCGCCACCCGCGCTGGACGGCGCCACGATCTCGCCCACTTCGGCATCCTTACGCAGGATGGTGCCCGCGAACGGCGCGCGCACGCGCGTGTTCTCGAGGTTGGCCTCGGAGAGTTTGGTCTGCGCGCGCGTGGCCGCGGCCTGCGCCAGCAGGATGTCGAGCCGCGTCTGCGCGTTCTCGAGGTCGGCGTCGGACACCAGGTCCTGCGTGCGCAGCGACTGCGTGCGCTTCAAATCGCGGCGCGACTGCACGATCTGCGCCTCGATCTGGGCCTCGTTGGCGTGCGTCGCGTTCACGGCGGCTTCGTAGTCGGCGCTCTCGAGGCGGGCGATCACTTCGCCGGCGCGCACACGCGTGCCCTCGGTGACGCCGATCCACGCCAGACGGCCGAGGATCTTGCTCGAAACACTGGCCTTGGTGCGTGCCACCACGTACCCGTTGGCGCTGATCCCGTCACCCGACACGCTGCCGCCGCCCGTCGCCTCGGCCGTGCCGAGCGCGACTTCGGTGGCGCCGCTGCCGCCGGTGCGGCGCACGACGAACCAGCCGGCGACGGCCACGAGGGCGATCAGCACCACGACCAGCACGGGGGACAGGCCCCGGCGGGCCGGCGGCGGGGCCGAGCGGTCGATGCGCAGTGACGAGAGGTCGGTCTTGCTGTCCATGACGGGGGCTTCCCAGAGGGTCGAGGCTCGTGCAGGGGGGGCGGAACGGCCGAGTGTCCGGTAGCGCATGCAACCCTGTCAAGGCTGTCCTGACCGCGACTGGTGCGGTCCCGACGGGCGTACGGCTTGCGGACTGGAGCAGTGTCACGCCTCGGTCGCGAGCGGGCCAGCGGCGTTCGGCGAACGGTGGCGCTCAGGCGGCGAACCGTCGCTTCGGCCCGGCCAACGGTGCGGCCTCGCCGTGTGCGGCATGCCACCCCCGGCGGCGGCCACGGCCACCGCTGCTTCCGGCAGGCCATTCGTGACCCCGCAACGCCGCGCTGGGCGGCGCGTTCGGGGGCCGCGCCAATCTTGCCAGCCCCGGCAACGCCCTCTAGACTCGTCCGGCGTTCACTCTTCCCATCCTCGCCGACGCGCGCCCGTTCATGACGGCGCGCCCGTGCCCGTACCGGAGGTTCCAGACATGCCGTTCATCATCGCCGAGCCGTGCATCGGGGTGAAGGACAAGTCCTGCGTCGAAGTCTGCCCCGTGAACTGCATCTACGAGGGCGAGGACCAGTTCTACATCCATCCGGACGAGTGCATCGACTGCCAGGCGTGCGAAGCCGCCTGCCCGGTGCAGGCGATCTTCCCGGACAACGGCGTGCCCGAGAAGTGGGCGAGCTTCACCGAGAAGAACAAGAAGCATTTCGAGAACAAGTGACGGTTCGCGACATGTCTTCGCATGGAGGCGGCGCTTCGCGCCGCCTTCTTGCTAGCACTCGGATCGCAGGACTCGATGCCCGGAACCGTGGGGCGGGGTCGCGGAGGACCGCATGACCGTCGGTGCGCTACCGAGTCGTGAACAAGCGCTGGCCCTGCTGCACGAGTGGGTGCAGAACGTGAACCTGCGCAAGCACTGCTATGCGGTCGAGGCCGCGATGCGTGCGTACGCCGTGAAGTACGGCGAGGACCCCGAGCGTTGGGGGCTCACCGGGCTCATCCACGACTTCGACTGGGAGCGCCATCCCACGGCCGAGCAGCACCCCATGCAGGGCGTCGAGATCCTGCGCGCGGCCGGCTGGCCCGAGGACGTGTGCCGCGCCGTGCTGGGCCACGCCACGTATTCCGGCGTGCCGCGCGACACGCTCATGGCGCGTGCGCTGTTCGCCTGCGACGAGCTGTCCGGGTTCCTGGTGGCCTGTGCGCTGGTGAACCCCGAGAAGAAGCTGGCCGTGGTCGAGGTGGAGTCGGTGAAGAAGAAGCTGAAGAGTGCCGGCTTCGCCCGCAACGTGAACCGCGACGACATCACGCAGGGCACGGCCGAGCTCGGCGTGCCGCTCGAGGAGCACATCGCGTTCGTGCGCGACGCCATGATCGGCATCGCGGGCGAGCTGGGCCTGTGATGCTCCCCGGCTGGTTGCTGGAGGCGGGAGCGGTGGCCGGTGCGGTGGCCGACACCGTCGCGAGCGCGAGCCGGCCGCACGTGGGCGACTTCGTGGGCGCCATGGGGCGCGACGTGCCGTTCGCCGAGCAGGTCGAACGCTGGCACGACTTCTATCTCATGGCGGGCACGGCCGCGGTCACGTTGGCCGGTCTGCTGTTCGTGGCGCTGTCGCTGCATCTGGACCTGCTGGTCGAGGTCGGGCACGAGCACCTATTGGGGCTGTCGCGCGCCACGCTCACCACGTTCGTGTCCGTGCTCATCGTGTCGTTGTTCATGCTGGTGCCGTCCATGTCGATGCGCATGACGGGGTTGTTGCTCATGATCGTGGCCGCGGCGGGCCTGATCACGACCGTCTACTTCTCGCGGCACATGAACAAGCACCACGGCGGGGCACTGTCGCCGCAACAGATGCGGCGGCGCACCCTCATGCCGTTGATCGCCTATCTGCTGATCCTGTCGGCTGGGGCGGGCGTGTACCTGGGAGCGCCCGAGATGCTGTTCAACATGATCGGCGGCATCTGCATGATCCTGGGCAACGCCGCGGGCACGTCGTGGGAGCTGTTGGTGCGCGTGGCCCAGCACAAGCGCGCCGCGGCCAAGGGCTGACATCCGCCGGGAGGTTGCCGTGAGCCAGCCGCGCGAGTGGGATGCCGACACGTATCATCGTGTCTCGGCGCCACAGCACGGCTGGGGCCTGCGCGTGCTGGAACGCCTCGCGCTGCGGGGCGGTGAGCACGTGCTGGACGCCGGCTGCGGCACCGGCCGCGTGACACTCGCGCTGTGCGAGCGCGTGCAGGCCGCAGGCGGCCGGGTGAGCGCGCTCGACGGCTCGGTGCGGATGACACAGGTGGCTCGCCGCACGCTGCCCGTGAGCGTGCCCGTGGTGGCCGCGAACCTGTTGGCCATGCCGTACGGCGCGGCGTTCGACGTGGTGTTCAGCACCGCCACGTTCCACTGGGTGCGCGATCCCGCCGCGCTGTACGCGGCACTGGCGCGCGTCCTGCGCCCGGGCGGCCGGCTGGTGGCGCAGTGCGGCGGCGCCGGCAACCTGCGTGCGTTCCTGGAACGCGTGCACGTGCTGTGCGGGCTGCCCCGGTTCGCCGCGCGCTTCGCCGACTGGCGCGAGCCGTACTGCTTCCTGGCCGCACCTGCGGCGGCGGCGTACCTGCGCGCGGGCGGTTTCACCGAGGTGCGCGCCGGGCTCGAACCCGCACCGGCCACGTTCGACCGCCGCGAGGACTATCGCGTGTTCCTCGAGCGCGTGGTGCTGGGAGCATGGATGACGCGGTTCGACGGCGCCGAGCCCGAGCGTGAAGCGTTCCTCGACGTGCTGTGCGATGCTGCCGAAGACGATGCCACGCCGTTCACGCTGGACTACGTGCGGTTGAACCTCGAGGCCGCGCTGCCACCGGAGACCGCATGACCTCATTGAAGCCCCGCCGCGATGCGCCCGGGGCGCGTGTGCTGTCGCTGTGGAACACCTGCAAGGGCCTGCCGTTCGGGCGCTCGATCTTCGGCCTGCTATTCGGCAACATGGTGCCCTACAGCGGCAGCATCGGCGCCACGCCGCTGGCGATCGAAGCCGGCTACGCCAAGCTGGCCCTGCGCGACCGTCGGGGCGTGCGCAATCACCTCGGTTCCATCCACGCGGTGGCGCTCACCAACCTGGGCGAGCTCACGAGCGGGCTGGCCATGACCACCGCACTGCCGCCCGGCGTGCGCGGGATCGTGCTGCGGATCGAGTCGGAGTACATGAAGAAGGCGCGCGGCACGCTGGTGGGCGAGGCGCGCGTGGTGGTGCCGCAGGTGACCGGCGACACCGACTTCGAGGTGCGCGCGGACCTCCGCGACAGTGGCGGCGACGTGGTGGCCACCGTGCGCGTGCACTGGCGGCTGGGACTCACGCCGTGACGCTCGACACGCCGCTCACACGGCACGCGAAGATCCGCGTGCCGGTGATCTGTGGTGCGATGTACCCGTGCAGCAACGTGGAGCTGGTGGCGGCGGTGAGCGAGGCCGGCGGCATCGGCATCGTGCAGCCCGTCACGCTGACGTTCGTGCACGGGATGGAGTTCCGCGCCGGGCTGCGCCGCATCCGCGCGCTCACGAGCCAGCCCATCGGCATGAACGCGCTCATCGAGAAGTCATCGAAGCGCTACATGGAGCGCATGCGCCGCTGGGTCGACGAGGCGCTCGAGGAGGGTGTGCGCTTCTTCGTCACGTCGCTGGGCGACCCGCGCTGGGTGGCCGAGAAGGTGCATGCCGTGGGCGGGGTGGTGTACCACGACGTGACCGAGGCCAAGTGGGCGAAGAAGGCGCGCGACGGCGGCGCCGACGGCCTGATCGCCGTGAACCGCCGCGCCGGGGGGCACGCCGGTGAACGCGACCCGCGCGCGCTGCTCGACGAGCTGCTGCCGTTCGGCCTGCCGGTGGTATGTGCCGGCGGCATCGGCGATGGCGCCGGCTTCGTGGACGCGCTGCGCATGGGGTACGTGGGCGTGCAATGCGGCACACGCTTCATCGCCACGACCGAGTGCGACGCCAGCGCTTCGTACAAGGCGGCCATCGTGGCCGCCGGTGAAGAAGCCATCGTGCTCACCGAGCGCATCACCGGCGTGCCGGTGGCCGTGATCGACACGCCCGTCATCCGCCGCATGGGCCTGCGCGCGAATGCGCTCGAACGCTGGCTGCTGAAGAACCCGCGCACCAAGCACGCGCTGCGCACGTGGTTCGTGCTGCAGTCCGCGTTCAGCCTGAAGCGCGGGGCCAAGCGCGAGGCGTCGCAGTTCTGGCAGGCCGGCAAGAGCGTGGCCGCCATCGACCGCATCGAGCCCGCGGGCGACATCATCCGGGCGTGGGAGCGCGCGGCCGCGGGCGAGTGACACCCGGCGGTTGACACTCCGCCACGACGACACGCGTCACGCGACGGAGTGGCCCTGTCACGCCGAGTTCATCCGCGAGACGTCGCCGGTGCCACTGCGGCCGAGTGTCATTTCCCGAGGCCCGAGAGCAGATTCCTGCTGACGCGATTCACGGCCGCTCGATATCATGAGTGCATCGTCCCCAGACGATCCCGAGCGGTCGCTGCCGCACGGTGACATCGCGATCGTTCCACACCCTCCTCGTCTGGGAGATGCCCATGCGCTTGGGATCGTCGTTCCGCTCGTTCGTGCAGTCCGCCGCTCTCGCGATTCTCGTGCTGGCGATGAGCGCCCGTACCACCACGGCCGCCGGTCCGCTCGCCCCGCTGTGGCGCGGCGGTGCGGCTGAGATCGAGGCGATGCCGACGACGTCGCCGTTCGCGGCCGAGGAGGCGTTCACGCGAGCGACCGGCGCCGTGCCGAGCGGGCCGCGTGCGCTCGCGATGCAGGCCCTGCCGCCCGCTGGCGACGCACTCGTGTCGCTGCCGCAGGACGCCGCGTGGGAGGGCTGGCTGTCGCCGGGGATCGCGAACATCAGCCCGCTCACCCAGGAGTTCCAAGGCAAGCTCTACTTGACGAGTACCGTCGCCGGGCACGTGCGGAGTGACGGTCTCTTGTCCTGGGACGGCGTGAAGTTCGAAGCCACGCCGCCGCTGCCGGGATTCGCCACCGCCCTCGGGGTATGGAATAACCATCTGCTGGCAGCCACGGCCGCGGCCTTCCCGCCAGGGCCCGAACATCCGCCGGGATACCGGATCATGATGTTGAACGGCGCGGTGTGGGACACGCTCGGGCGGCCTTCGAGCCAGGTGAATTGCCTCCTGGAGCATGCCGGGAATCTCATTGCCGGCGGGCGCTTCACGTCGGTCGATGGCATCCCGGCGCTCGGAGCCGCTGGTTTCGACGGCTTGGCGTGGACCGCGATGGATGGAGGCTTCACGGGCTTCACTGAGATGTCGACGTTCGCGGAGCACGGCGGGCAGTTGGTCGCGGGTGGGTCGCAGACGGCGCTCAAGAATGTCTTCGCATGGAACGACGTTGCGAGCGCCTGGCAGACGCTGGGGGCGGGCCTGAACCAGCAGGTGACCAGCCTGCTGTCGGATGGCGTGACGCTCTACGCCGCGGGGAGCTTCACGCAGACGGGGACGACCGCGATCTCGAAGTTCGCACGCTGGGATGGCTCACTCTGGCAGTCGGTCACCACGGGGACGTTCCCGCAGAGCCTGCCGATCGTGCTCTGGAATGGCGGCGTCGTGATCGCGCGCAACTCCGGACCGAGCAAGCTGTCGTTCTGGAACGGCAGCACGCTGTCGGCCATGAGTGACAGCATCAGCTTCGGCGTTGCTGCAGGCGTGGCCCGACTCGGGACCTGGGGCACGAAACTGGTGGTGAGCGGCAACTTCCTCAACAACGGTAGCCAGCTCGGCCAAGGCTTGCTCATTCATGACGGTGTGAGCTGGACGACGCCAGCGGAGCCCTGGGACGACCAGATGCTGAGCCCGGTGGGTGGCAGCATCAGCGACATGACCGTGTGGGACGGCAAGCTGGTGTTGGGGATGAGCGCGGGGATCTCGGCCGAACGCGATCACTACGTCTCGACGTTCGGGCTCGGCGTCTGGGACGGCCAGCACTGGTCGATGTTCGGGCAAGGCGTGTTCGGGCAGTACCGGTTCTTCGGCAACTACCAAGGTGATCTCGTGGTGGTGGGCGGTACCGTGAGCATCCGCGGCACGACGATCTCGCGTGTCGCGCGCTGGAACGGCACTGCCTGGAGCGGGTTCGGCACCGGTGCGCCGGAGTCCGGGATCTCGGCCACGGAATACCACGGGGCGCTCTACGTCACCGCCGAGAGCGACTTCAGCTACAACGGTATCGCGCGGTGGGACGGCACCTCCTGGCAGAATGTGGCGGGCGGGCTCACCGACGCCGCCGGATTCGGCGCTTCCGGTGAAGGCAGCTGTCTGTACGGCGACACGCTGGTCGTGGCGGGCGGCTTCGCCCGCGCAGGCGGCCAGCCGGCATCGCACATCGCGTTCTGGGATGGCACCGCCTGGCACCCGGCCGGCGCCGGCTTCGACCAGATCGTGTGGAGTGTGGCCAACTGGAACGGACAACTGGTCGCCGCGGGCAACTTCACGGCCTCGGGTGCCGAGGCCATGTCCGGCACCGCGATCTGGGACGGCAGCGCGTGGCACGCCCTCGGCACGAACGCCTACCGCACCGACCGA
The DNA here is from genome assembly GCA_040081365.1 of Candidatus Eiseniibacteriota bacterium. Taxonomy (GTDB): domain Bacteria; phylum Eisenbacteria; class RBG-16-71-46; order RBG-16-71-46; family RBG-16-71-46; genus JAIOPA01. The sequence continues at coordinate 16,039 of JBEBGT010000022.1, forward strand.
CTCGTCGTTTCCGGTGGCATGCTGTTCGCAGGTGGGTACTTCCGGTTGCCGGACAACACGATCATCTACACGGTCGCGCGCTGGGATGGGACCGATTGGCATCTGCTCGGCTCCGGCTCCGGTAGCGCCCTCGCGGTGTACGACGGCTACGTCTACAGCGCGGGGGCGGGGATCGTGCACGGCCACCTCTCACACGGCCTGTCGCGCATCCCGCTCTACGCCACGCTCGACACGCCCGCGCCGCGGCCGCAAGGTTCCGCGCTCATGCTGGCGGCCGCGCCGAACCCGGTGCGCGCTTCCTCGGTGCTGTCGTTCGCGCTGCCGGCTGCCGGGCACGTGCGGCTCAGCGTGCATGACG
>JBEBGT010000342.1:0-4371 GCA_040081365.1 Candidatus Eiseniibacteriota bacterium
GCGCTCACGCGCTCGCCTCGGGCTTTTTCTCGCGACCTGTGTGGGCTTCCCGGTCAGGATCGCGCGAGCGGGCGACGCGCGGCGTCGCGCAGGAACCAGACGGCGGGGCTGCAAGGGTGCCGCTCGCGGTCAGTCCCGTCCTGACCGGGTGGTTGCCGGTGCGCTAGTCGGAAGGGGCGCAACGCTGTGGAGGTTCGCACCCGCTGAGCGCGAGTTCGGCAGGACGACACGCATCGGGGTTGGCACGAGAAAATCCCCTCGCCGCCTTCAAAATTCCCTGTCTTTCGCCGCGGGGTGCGAGCTAAAGTATTTCTGGGACAGGTGCTCCCACCTGTGGATGTGCTGGCCTGGATCGAACATTCGAGCAGGCCGAGAAGGTGCAGTATCCCCCAACCCTCTCTGTGAAGAGGTCCCCGGAGGCAGAACCATGAAGAAGGTTACTCTGCTGTGCGGAATGCTCCTCGCTCTTACTGCCGTGGCCGCCAACGCTGCCCCCGGTCTGAACCTGCGCTGGAGCAACTGCTTCTCGGACGGCGGCGCGGACAACCGCACGTCGGCTTGCACGACGACGCTCGGCAACGCTGGTTCGCTGGTCGGCTCCTATGAGCTGGGCCCGGACGGTGTGCTGGGTGTGACGGGCGTCGAGATCGTCATCGACCTCGCCTCGGCGGGTGCGACGCTCCCGGCGTGGTGGACGTACAACGCTCCCGGCGGCACGATCGGTTGCCGTGGTACGGCGCTCACGCTGAACGCCGCCATCTCGGGCGCTGCGGTCAACTGCTTCGACTGGGCGGGCGGCGCTGGCGCTGGTGGTCTCGCGGCCTATCGTGTCGGCCAGTTCTACGGCCCGGCCACGGCGCGTATCGTCGCTGGCTTCGCCGTGGCTTCGGCGACGGACGTCCCGGGCGCTGCTGAGATGTTCGCGTTCAACGCGGTCATCACGAACGCGAAGACCGTGGGCACCGGCGCTTGCGTTGGTTGCGCCACGCCGGTCTGCATCGCGCTCAACTCGATCAACGTCGTGCCTGGCACGGCGGCGAGCACGTTCCTGGGCGCGCCGGCCAATGGCCCGGGCTCGAACATCGCGACGTGGCAGGGTGGCGCTGGCGTCTCCTCGACGCTCGGCGGCGGTTGCCCGGCTGCGACCCCGACCAAGAACACGACCTGGGGCTCGGTGAAGTCGCTGTACCACAACTGAGCAACACGTCACTGAAGTAGAGCCCGCGGCGAGTGCGCAAGCACTCGCCGCGGGCTTTTTCATGGAGCACGGGCCCCGCGCGGTGCGAGGATGGGCGCGTCGATCCGCCGCAGTCCACGAGCCCACGGATTCGCCGGAGAAGTGATCATGAAGAAACTCGCAGCGCTCTGCGGATTGCTCACCGCGCTCGTCGCCACTCCTGCTTCGGCCACGGCCGGCTTGAACCTGCGCTGGTCCAGCTGTTTCGCCGACGGTGGTGCGATCGACCGTACGTCGGCGTGCAGCACGAGTCTCGCCACGGCCGGGACAGTGGTGGGCTCGTTCGAGATCTCGGCCCCGGTGGCGGGTGCGCGCCAACTGGACTTCACGGTCGATCTGGCCTCGGCCGGCACGGCGCTGCCCGAGTGGTGGCGCTTCAATGCGCCGGGCGGGATCGTGGGCTGCCGAGGAACCGCACTCGCGGTGAACACCGCGGTCTCGGGTACCGCGGTGCAGTGTTTCGATTGGTCGGAAGGACAGGCCGTCGGCGCCATGCAGTCGTACCAGGTCGGGATCCCTGCCGGGCCCACCACGGCACGGCTCATCCTCAGCACGGGAGTGCTGTCGCCGGGTCTCGATCTTGTTCCCGCCACGGAGTACTTCGCGTTCAACCTGGTGCTCTCGAATACGAAGACGACCGGCACGGGAAGCTGCGCGGGCTGTAGCACGCCCATGTGCGTGTTCATCCGCCAGATGTTCATGACCACCGAGGACGGGCGCTCGCTGGGGTTCGGCGGCTCGACGCACGGGACCGACAGTTTCTACGTCACATGGCAGGGCGGCGCCGGCGTGGGCTCACTCATCGGAATCGGGTGTCCGCAGGCGACGCCCGCACGCAACAGCACGTGGGGTGCCGTGAAGTCGCTCTACCATTGAGTCGCCCCGCCCGACCTCGGTAGCGGTGGGCGCGGTCAGGAACACCTCGGCGTGGCAGCGACTCGAGTCGAGGACCGACCAATTCTCCGTACGGAGTCCGGTCTGTTCGCCGCATCTTGCTGTGAGGACAAAACTTCCGAATCCGTGCTCCTTGTGGAGCATGCGGCCGCTCGCAGGTTGCTTGAACGAACTTAATTCAAGCTGGCGGAACTCAACAGGTTGGCCGATGTATGCACTACGGGAGGGAGCGCAGATGTCACGTATTTTTTGCTTGCGTACGTGCGCTTCGTCGCTACTCTCTCGCTGTCACTGAGGCGGCCGGGTGTCATCACGGACCGGCGCGCTTGAGTCCACGGATGGGCTGGTGTGCTCACAGAGCCGTGTCCCCCCGCAGCGGACTCGTTGTCTGCCCTGAACGGAGGTTCCTGCTCATGAAGCGAATGATCCTCGGTATGAGCGTGGTCGCGGCCATGCTCCTCACTGCTTCTTCCGCAATGGCGGCTGGTCTCAACCTGCGCTGGCAGAACTGCCTCGGCGACGCTGGCACCGCCGATCGCACGTCCGCCTGCGCTTCCAACCTCGGCAATGCCGGCACGCTCGTCGGCTCGTTCGTGATCGACAACGACATCATCGGTGTGACGGGTGTCGAGTGCGTGCTCGATGTGCTCGCCGCGGGTGGCACGCTGCCGCAGTGGTGGGAGTACAACGCTCCGGGCGGCACGGTCGGTTGCCGTGGCACCGCGATGACGGCCAACGCTGCCATCTCGGGCTCGGCTGTCAACTGCTTCGACTGGGCGGGTGGTGCGGCTGCCGGCGGTCTCGCGGCGTACCGCAGCACGGATGACCAGTCGATCGACCCGGCCTCGCGTCCGGCCCACAAGCGCATCATCATCGGCTTCGCCGTCGCGGCGCCGACCGATGTCGTCGCGGGACCTGGCGCCGAGTACTTCGCCTTCAACACCGTGATCACGAACGCCAAGACGACGGGCGCCGGCAACTGCCTCGGTTGCGCGACCCCGGTCTGCATCGTGTTCAACTCGATCAACATCGTCCCGGGCACGGCTGCGGGCACGGTGATCGGTGCTGGCACGGCCGCGGGCACCAACTTCGCGACGTTCAATGGTGGCGCGGGCGCGAACTGCCTGCTGGTGCCCACCAAGAACACGACGTGGGGCCAGGTGAAGTCGCTGTATCGGTAATCACCGCTCCGGGATCCAATCGAACGGCGCTCGTCACCTGGTGACGGGCGCCGTTCGATTTGTCCGTGAACGCCTGCCCATGACGTGCGAGTCTCGCGGCATGTCCTCTCCGCGCCACCGATCGCCCTCGTCTGTCCCGCTCACGAACTGGAGCGCCGTCACGCTCCTGTGGCTCGCGCTCGGCCCGGGCCTCGCACCACGTCCAAGTCATGCTGCGGGTCTGCCGCCATCCCCGAACCCTGGCATCACGTTGGGCTGGCAGGACTGTCGCACGGGCGATGGCCTGGGCGCAGTGAACCAGAACTTCAGCTGTGGGATCTCGATCAACGACCTCCCCCTGTTCCCCGCCCTGCGGCTCGAGGCGGCGGTCGACAGTGTGTTGAGCGCCGAGGTCGTGATCGATGTCGAGGTGGCGACCGATCCGCTCCCGACGTGGTGGCACATGGAACCCGGGGGATGCCACTCCACCCCGCCGGGATGGGTCGCGAGCCTCGCTACGAGTTCCACCTGCACGGACCCGTGGGCGGGCGCAGGCTCGGCCTCGGTGCAGGGATGGCTCGTGGGGACTCCCGGGGCCTCGACCCGCCATGCCCGGCTGCTGGTCGCCGTGGGTGGCCTGCCCGGCACGCTCGCGACACTCGATGCCGGGGTCGGCTACTCGCTTTGCAGGATCGCGCTCAGAAGTGACAACAGCTTGACCTGCGAAGGCTGCTCGGTTCCGGCCTGTCTGGTGTTTAATTCAGTGCTGGTCCGACGCCTTCCCGGTAGCACCCCCGAGTCCCTGGTGTTCAGCACGCCAGAAGCCGCCGGTCGAAACATGATCGTGTGGCAGGGGGGCACGGGGGCGGACTGCCAGGCGGTGCCTGCCCGCCGCTCCACCTGGGGCGCGGTGAAGGCGCTGTACCGCTAGCCCGACCTATTCATGAACCGTGAGCCGAAAGGGTCGGATGTCCGTGAAGCGCAAGGAGATGGCATGGCCTGCGACGCAGTCGTGTTGATGACACTACGAGGAGCCGGCCATGCCGGCTCCGCAGCGATTCATGGGCAGCCGGCCCTTGC
>JBEBGT010000343.1:0-4359 GCA_040081365.1 Candidatus Eiseniibacteriota bacterium
GGAGGTCCGATGCGCGACGCCTCATCCAAGCCCTCGAACAGGAGCGCGTGCGTAGCTTCGTGCCCGCGGGGAACATCGCCTATGCGTACGCGGGGCTCGGCGATCCAGACCCCGTATTCCACTGGTTGGAACTCGGGCTCGAGGATCACTCCGAGATCTTGACCGGGCTCCGGGCGGATGCCGGCTGGGGTCTCGTGCAGAAGGATCCGCGCTTCAGTCGGGTCCTCGAGCGGGTGGGCTTGCGACCCTGATGGCGCCGGGATGGCCGCGTGCAGCTCCGATCGCTGGCGCTCAGATCCCCAACTCGAGCACGTACACGCCGGGTTCCTCGATCGACGGATGCCGCGCGCGGATGTCGAGCTGATAGAACTGGTCCAGGTCGATGCGCCGCACGATGGGGATCTGGTTGCCCCATTCCGCGAGGTGCGCGTCGTACTCGCCGCGGAACGTGGTGCGGAACACGATCCAGCGGATCTTGTTCCGACGCAGGTAGTCGGCGAACGTGTCGGGCTTGAGGCGGGCGTGATAGAAGTCGAGCCCGTTCGCGAGCCCTTCCATGTTCTCCATCTCGCGGCCGCTGAAGTAGGTCATCATGCCGCTCGAGTAGGCACCCACGCGGTCGCCTGCGGGGATCTCCTCGCGGATGAAGCGGATGGTGGCGTCCATCACGTACCCGCGCATGGGACCCCAGTCGGCGAGCGTGCGGTCCTTGAGCACGGACACCCAGCCGGCGCCGACGAAGCACACCGTACCGATCACCATGAGCGCTCGGACCAGTCCGGACACGCGCCGCAGCCCCAGCAGGAAGCGGAACAGTGCGAACGTCGCGAACAGGCCCGTGAGCAGCGCCGGCCACAGGTACCAGGGGAAGCTGCCGTGCGTCACGAACACCGCGGCGGCCACGAAGCCGGCTGCGAACAGCACGAACGGACCGAACACCAGCAGCTTGGTGAGGAACGTGCCCCGCGGCCGCACGAAGAACCCGATCAACGACACCGCGAGCACGGCACTCACGAGCAGGGTGAGCTCATTGAGCCCACGGCCCTGGATGGGCGGTCCCAGGAGCCCCGCGAACGCCACCCGGTGGTTCGAGAACACGCGTGCGCTCTGCAGCCAGCCGCCCCAGCCGCCGGCCTTGACGTAGCCGGAGATCGGCATGGGCACGCCGACCAGTTGCAGGTTCACGGCGAAGTAGGCCGCGGCCACCAGAGCGAGCCCGAAGCCGATGAGCAGGATGCGGGTGCGATGCCGCGTCCGGTCGATCGCATCGAGCACGAGCGCGCCCAGCAACCACAGCGCGGCGAACAGGCTGGTCTCGAGCCGGGTGAGGAACAGGGTCGCCAGCAAGGCGAACATGCCGAACGTGTAGCGCCACGAGTCGGGCCTCATGAAGCGCACACCACGGTCGGTGGCGATCCGGAGCAGGAGGCACACCAGCAGGAACGCCAGCGAGCTCTCCATGCCGTTGTACAGGTAGTTGCGCGTGGCATTGCTCGCCAAGAACAGCGCCACCGTGAACGCGGCCGCCAGGCGGTCGATGGGCTTGAGCGCGTGATACAGCAGCACCGCCGACGCGATCAACATGCCGAACTGCAGGCCGTGGATGATCATCAGGGGCAGGTCGCCGCTGCCGCCGGTGAGCCGGAAGATGCCAGCGGTGAACAGCAGCCACAGCGGGTGATAGCCGTTCGAGACATGCATGCCGTCGAACGTGCTGCCGTCGCCGGCGGCCACATGCCGGGCCACCTGGAAGTAGTAGTAGGCGTCGTCCGCCATGAAGAACTTGGCGATGCCGTAGGCATCGTAGCGCAACAGGATCGCCAGGTAGCGCGCGGCCCCGGCCACCCCGAGGGCGATGGCCAGCCACCACCAGGCGTTGTCGGTGCGACGGTCGTCCGCGTACTGGGTCGTTCCCAACGGCATCAGCGGTCGTCCTTGCGCAGGCTCTGCAGCACCTTCCGGTGCAGCTCGTAGTGTTCGCGGAAGTACTTGTTCGAGGTGTCGAGGATGATGCCGATGGCCAGCGACAGCAGGCCGCACAGCGCCAGTGAGGCGGCGAGGATCGCCCGCGGGAAGTGCGGGACCAAGCCGGTCCGGTAGTACTCGATGATCGGCAGGCTGCCGGCGAGCAAGCTGAACACCACGAACACCGCGGCCGCCGCCGAGAAGAACGGCAGCGGCTTGTAGTCCTTGAACAGGAGCGCGATCGTGGACACGATGAGCATGCCGTCGCGGTAGGTGTTGAGCTTGGAGTGGCTGCCTTCGGGGCGCTCGCCGTACTCGATCGGGGACTCCAGGAACACGAACTTCTTGGTGATCGCGTGCAGCGTGAGTTCGGTCTCGATCTGGAAACCCGCCGAGGTGATGGGCACGCCGCGCACGTACGAGCGCGAGAACACCCGGTAGCCCGAGAGCGCGTCGGTCACCTTGACGCCGAACAGGCTGGAGATGAGCCCCGAGATCAGCCGGTTGCCGAACTTGTGGAAGCGGCGGAACGACTTGGTCGTGAAGCGGTCGAGCCGGATACCGACCACCATGTCGGCGGCCGACTTCACGGCCGCCTCCAACAGCCGCGGGGCCTCGCTGGCGGGGTAGGTGTCGTCGCCGTCGGCCATGATGTACCAGTCGGCCTCGACCACGTCGAACATGTGACGCACCACGTTGCCCTTGCCCTGGAGCGGCGATAGGACGACCCGCGCCCCGGCGCGCGCCGCGACCTCGGCGGTGCCATCGCTCGAGTTGTTGTCGAACACGTGGATCTCGGCGTGCGGCAGCACGCGCCGGAAATCCTCCACCACCTTCTGGATCGTCGATGCCTCGTTGTAGCAAGGCAGGAGGATCGCGACTCTGGGAAGGCCCGGATCGGCCAAGCGGGATGCCCCCGTGGACAAGGAAGCGCTGTGTGGGTCCGGCGCGCTCACGCGAGCCCGGCGGACGTGTGGACGGATCGGCGTGCGAACGGCGGGAGGGCCAGCAACCCCGCGGTCGCGAAGCAGAACACCAACGGCAGGCAAGGCAGAGCGTACCGGACCTGGGCCACGAATGGCACATGCAGTGCGGTCCAGTAGAGGACGAGGCCGACCGTCAGCCGGATCCCGACCGGGTCCGCCCCCGCGCGGGTGAGCCCGATGCCCGCCAACACGAACAGCACGAGGTGCACGGCCGCCAGCAACAGGCTGGCGCGCGATGGCGGGTCGTCGAACAGCACGTTGAACCACAGCCGGACCACCTTGCGGGCGGCCAGGGCGGCGTAGCGCGCCGGGTCCTCGCGCACGATGCGCATGCCATCCCGGTAGAACCAACGGCTGCGTTCGAGCTCGCCCATGCGGTGGAGCGCCTGCCGTAGGCTGTCCGGCACCCAGGGCTCCGCGAGCCCGCCCACGGCGCGGTTCTCGAACGGTGCGGTGCCGCCCCAGAAGCTGATGCCGCCCTGGGTCACGCCGGGCACGAACGCATGGAACACACGCGCGTTCCGGACGATCCACGGTGCGAGCGTGGCGGCCACGATCAGCGTGAGGGCCGCCGCCGTGCGTGCCGAGCGCAGCCACCCGAGGCGTGGAACGGCCGCAAGCGCGAACACGATGCCCGCCGCCCCCAGCTGCGGTTTGTTGAGCGCACAGACACCCAGAGCGAGTCCCGCCAGCACGAGGCTCGCGGGTTTCGGCCGGTCCAGGTACTCGGTGAACGCCAACACGCTCAGGAGCACCGAGGCGAGCGTCAGCGTCTCGGTGATGATCTGGGTCGTCCCGAGGATGAACAGCGGGTAGACCGCGAACAGCCCTGCGGCGAGAAGGGCAGGGGCCTCCCGGCCGTGCCAGCGCCGGGCCAGCCGATACGTGATCCAGCAACTCCACACGTCGAGCACGGCCTGTGCGGCCATGGGCGGCCAGCTGTGGTGCCCGAACGCGCGGTAGAAGCCCGCCAGGAACAGCACATAGGCGGGGCCGCGCATGGCGGTCGGGACGCGCGGTTCGTCGCCGTGTCCCGCCTGGAATCCATTCCCCTGGGCCACATTGAGCGCGATGTCGTCGTACGAGGGCTCGTCCCCGATCAGCACGTGGTCCGCTTCACGCGCGACCAGCCCCACGCGCAGCGCGAGGGCGACCAGCAGGATGATGAGCAGACCGCGTTGGGGGGACAAGGCCTCGGGTTCCTTCTCGTCAGCGCAGGGGTAGTGCGGGAGCGAGTCATGTGCGTGCAGGCCGAGGTGGGAGGGGCCGCACGATGCCGTCGAGCCCACGAGTATACGGGGGGGCTCGAAGGCCGTACAAGCGGGTTCTCCCCGTCCGGCGCGGTCTTGGCGTGACGGGCGCGGCGGGCGGCCTGCCGGCACCGTGAGCGGCCCGCCAGGCACCGTGG
>JBEBGT010000344.1:0-4352 GCA_040081365.1 Candidatus Eiseniibacteriota bacterium
CGCCAGTCCCACCGCGCGCTGCGCCAGCCAACGCGCGCCACCCACGGGCGACAGACGTGCCCACGCCAACGACGCGCGCTCGAGCGGCAGGGCGCGTGCGGCGAGATCGTTGCCGAGGCTCACCGACAGCGCGATCAGCATGTCGCGTGCGATCTCGAGCCGCGGTAGCGGGGCCACGGGCAGCACGGCGAGCGGCAGCAGTGTCCACAGCGCCACGCTGCCAAGTGCGTCCAGAAGCACGGGCCAGTCGCGCAGCACGAGGGCGCCATCGCGGCGCAGGAACGCCTGCAGCAGCGTGCTCGCGCGGCGGCTGCTGCCGCGCGTGAGCCGGCCCGGCGTGCCAGCGGCGCGCGACTGCACGGTGGCGAGCACGGCGCGCGCGGCGTAGGCGGCCGCGGCCAATGCGGCCAGTACTGCGAGCGCGCATTGGATGAGCGCCATGGGCCGCGTGCGCGAATCTGGATCGAGTGCCGCCGCCGCCCATGTGGCGGGCGACCACGCGGGGGACTCGGGCAGCGCTTTGAACCACGCGCTGAGCGCGGTGGTGTCGTCGGCCAGGCGCGGCAGCCAGAACGCGTTCACCAGCCAGCCGGCGATGAACGCGAACGTCGCGAGTGCGGCGATCGCCTCGCGCAGTCGCGCGGCCGGCGACAGTCGCAACAGCAGCAATGCGAGCGCGGTGCCCACTCCCAGCGGCACCGCCCACAGCGTGAGCAACGCCAGCGGCAACGCCAACACACCCGACCACGATCCATAGCTGAGCGCGTGCGCCAGTGCGGCCGGCAGTGCGATGCCGAGCACGGGCGGCAGCGTGCGCGGCAACGTGCGCACGGTCTCGATGGCGAGCAACTGCAGCGTGCCGAGCGGGGCCAGGCGCAGGCGGTCGAGCTGCGGCGAATCCACCAGTGCGGCCACCACCACATGCAGGTCGCCCAGCGTGAGCATGACCAGCGCCAGCGTGAACGCCCAGCCCAGCAGTCGCGCGGCCCACGACGGCGGCGCGCCGGCATCGGCCAGTGCTCCGAAGAGCGTGGCGAACGTGGCGCCGAACGCCACCAGCATGACGAGCGTGAGCACCACCGGCAGCAGCCCGCGCTGTGCACGGCCGTCGTGCCACAGCGCGCGGGCGGCCAGCGTGACGCCCGTACGGGCCAGCGCGCGCGCGCGACTCACGCGGGCGAGTCCTCGCGGCCGAGTGAGAGGAACACGTCCTCCAGCGAGCGCTCGCCGTGTGTGCCGCGCAGCTCGGCGAGCGTGCCTTCGGCAAGCACACGACCGTGGCGCAGGATCACGACGCGATCGCACAGCCGTTCGGCCACGTCGAGCAGGTGCGTGCTCACCAGCACGCCACCGCCGGCCGCGGCGTGTTCGCGCAGCAGGTCCTTCAACGTGCGCGTGGCGGTGGGGTCCAGGCCGTTCAAGGGCTCATCGAGCAGCAGCAACGGCGGCGAGTGCAGCAGTGCTGCCGCGATCGAGGTCTTCTGCCGCATGCCGAGCGAGTAGCCGTCGATCGTGCGCGCGGCGTGCGGCGTGAGTTCCAGCCGCGCCAGCAGTTCCTCGGCGCGGCGCTCGGCGGGTTCGGCCGGCAGGTCGTACAACGCCGCCACGAACGCGAGGAACTCCCGCGCCGACAGCTTGTCGTAGAGCAGCGGCCGGTCGGGCACGAACCCCAGTCGCGCGCGCGCCACGCGCGGTTCGCGCGCCAGGTCGGCGCCCGCCACGGTGATCCGCCCGGCATCGGCCGCCAAGAGCCCGCTCACGCAGCGCAGCGTGGTGGTCTTGCCGGCGCCGTTCTCGCCGAGGAAGCCGACGATCTCGCCGCTCGCGACGGACAATGTCACTTCGCTCACGGCCTCGTTGCGGCCGAAGCGCCGCGTGAGGCCTTCTACCACCAACGGGGCCGCGGGCATGTTCAGGCCTGCAACGCGCGCGCCAGCAGGGGCAGGCTCGTGCTGTAGCGGTACGACACGTTCATGTGGCCGTCGGCGAACTCCTCATGGTGGTGCGTGATGCCGCGCGCCTTGAGCTCGCGCACCAAGGCGCGTGCGCCGTGGTGCAGGTGGAACTCGTCGCGTGTGCCGCAGTCCAGGTACAGCAGCTTCATGCCGCGCAGCGCGGCCTCGTGCGCGGGCAGCATGCGCAGCGGGTCGTGCGCCAGCCAGCGCTCGAACACGTCGTCGCGTGGCGCGCCGGTGGCGAGGTCGAACGGCAGCGCGATGCCCAGCTCGGCGCTGGCGTCCGGTGAATAGCACGCAGCCATCCCTAAGATGTTGATGGTGAGGAAGTCGTCGTGGCCCTTCTGCGGCTTGTCCTCGAAGGCTTCGAGGAAGGCCTTCGCACCACCGGCCGCCTGCATGACGGTGCAGGCCTTGGGGAAGTCCACGCGGTAGCAGTACTCGAACAACAGGTCGCCGCTGTGGCAGGCGAGCGCGCCGAACACGCCGGGGTGGCGCATCCCCAACCGCAGCGCGCCGTATCCGCCGGACGACTTGCCGGCCACGCCGCGGTGCGCGGGTGCGGCCAGCGTGCGGTAGGTGCGATCGGCCCACGGCACCAGCTCGTCGATCAGGTGTGCCTCGTAGCGGCCGGTGGCGGCGGAGTCCATGTACTGCGAGCCGCCCACGCGCGTGGCGCAGTCGGGCATGACCACGATGCATTCGGGGCAGCCCTGCGCCACCAGCGTGTCGAGCCGGTCGTCGAGCGACGGGCTCCACAGGTTGTCGTTCAACAACTGCCGGCCGCGCCCGCTGAAGCCCGTGAGCACGAAGATCACCGGGTAGCGCCGCTCAGGTGACGTGTCGTACGACGGCGGCAGCCACACCGGCACGCGGCGCTCGTGCGGATCGCCCAGCGGATTGCCGCGCAACACGGTGCTCGCGAAGCGCGTGATCTCGACCCGGCCGTGCTGCATGCGTGCCTCCTAGTGTGCTCCGCCGCCACCGAACGTGGCGATGCCGCTGCTCGGCGCACGGCGCACGGCGAGCTGGCGCTCGATGCGCAGGGTGGTGCTGTCGTCGCGCCATGTGGGCAGCGCGGCCTTCACGCGTTCGAGTTCGCGCGTGGCGGACTCGTCGAGTCGCGCGTCGGCCAGACCGGCGGCCAGGTCGCGCCGCGCCAGCCAGTCGTCGGGTTTGAGTTCGGCCGCCACCTTGGTCTCGAGCAGCGCGTACTTGTTGTTCACCGGTTGCAGCAGCAATCCCAGCATGGCATGCGCCTCGGGGTAGCCCATGCCGGCGCGCACGGCCTCTACCAGCTCGCGCCGCGCCTTCAGCGTGTCGCCGTCGATCAGCGAGCCGCGCGCCTTGCGCAGCCACACGATGCGCGCGGTGGTGTCGTCGTGCGCACCCCACTCGCGCCAGGCGCGCTCGGCCAGCGTGCGCTGCCCGCTCCAGAGTGCGGCCCAGCCGAGCCAGTACCAGTGGTCCAGCCGTTCGCCACCGGAATCGAGCCCGCGGCGGAACGCCCAGATCGCACCCGCGGGCCGGTCCAACAGCAGCAGGTCGCTGCCCACCTGGAAGAACGGGTCGTTCGTGTTGGCATACAGCGACTCGAACTCGATGCCGTTCCAGAACAGGAACCGGCATGGCTGCTGTGCTGCGGTGCTTTCGCTGAACGCCGAATAGAAGTGCGACTCGATGGTGTCGTCCTTGTACAGATGCCGCACCGACGGGCCGTTGCCCATCTGGAAGCCTGCCCACGGTGGCAGTGTGGCGAAGAACAACCGCGCGCCCTGCGGCACCCTGGGCGCCACCTTGCCGAGCGAGGAGCGCATGTCGCGCGACAACGTGGCGGCGCGTTGCAGGTAGAACGGCGTGAAGTGCCCGGTGCCGATCCACGGGTCGTTCACCACCGCGAACGCCGGTGCGCCCACGCCCGCTGCGTTCCACCACAGCAACACCCCGGCGAGCCCGATCCACGTCCAGCGCGTCACGCGCGCAGCGGCCAGCGTCACGAGCAGCGCCCCGCCCACCGCGGCGAGCGTGTAGTAGTAGCTGCTCCAGTAGTAGGCCACCGGCCACACCGGCAGCGTGAACAGCGCCAGCCAGCCGAGCGCGAACAAGAGCCCCGCGCGCAGCAAGGGGCGTGCTTCATCTGCAGGTGCGGGCTCGGCGCGGTCGGGCAGGAACAGCGCGACCGCGGCCATGAGCGCGAACGCGATCACCGACGGCCGCGCGTTGCTCCAGGTGCCGAGCCAGCCGCTCGCGTGCTCGATGCCGAGCAGCGACTGCGCCAGGTGCACGAACGCCGCGGCCAGGTGAGCGGGCTGGAACACGAGCGGCGTGGTGCTCGCGCTCGTCTGGCGCAGCCAGGCCTCGCCCAGCGCCCACGGCAGCAGCGCCAGCGCATAGGGC
>JBEBGT010000345.1:0-4347 GCA_040081365.1 Candidatus Eiseniibacteriota bacterium
CGCGGGGCTCGCGCGGCTCTATGCGCTCAACACGTTCGGCGCGGTGGTGGGTTCGCTGGCGGCCGGCTTCGTGCTGCTGCCCGTGCTCGGACTCACGGCCACCACGTTCGTGGCCGCCGCACTCAACCTGCTGGCCGCCGCCGTGGCGTGGAACGCCGGAGGCACGACGAACACCGCTCCGCGTGTGGCCGCGGCCACCACGAGCGAGTCCGCGCTGCTCGATGCCGGTTCACGCACCGTGCTGGCGTGGCTGTTCGCGCTCTCGGGCTTCGGCGCGCTGGCGTTCCAGATGGCGTGGGTGCGGTTGTTCGGGCTGGTGTTCGGCTCGTCGGTGTATTCGTTCTCGGCCGTGCTCGGCGTGTACCTGCTCGGCATCGCCGTAGGCTCGGCGCTCATCGGCCCGCGCATGAAGTCCGCCGCCACGCTCACGGGCTTCGCCGTGCTGCAGTTGTTGTTGGCCGCCACTGCTGCACTCGCGGTGCAGGCGTTTCCCGGCTTGCCACAGCGCATGCTCGACATGGGCGCGGCCGCGGGCACCGATTGGCGTGGGCTGTTGCTGGCCGAGACCGGCACGGTGGCGCTGTTGATCGGGTTGCCGTGCCTGGTGCTGGGCGCGCTGTTCCCGGTCACCGTGCGGCTGCTGCAGAACGGCGACGGTGGCCAGGCCACGGGCTTCGCTTATGCGATCAATACGGTAGGCACCATCGCCGGTTCGCTGGTGGCGGGTTTCATCCTGGTGCCGCGGTTGGGCGTGCAGGGCACGCACCTGCTGGCGGTGGGCATCGCCGCACTGGCCGGGCTCGTGGCGTTGGGATTGGCGCTGCGCCGTGGTGAGCGCAAGGGCATGGCGCCGGTGCTGGCGGTGGCCGCGCTGCTCGCGACCGGGTTGTTCGTGGTCATCGCGCCCAAGTGGGATCCCACACTCATGAGCGCCGGCGTGTACCGGCCATCGCACGCCATAAAGGTCACTGCGTTCGCGGGTGGCGCGGCCGACGCCGTGCGGCGCGCTACCGCCAACGACCGCGTGCTGTATTACCGCGAGGGGCTCAATGCGTCGGTCATCCTGGGTACCGACCCGCAGGGCCAGGAGCTGTGGCTGCGCGTGGGCGGCAAGGTGGACGCCAGCACGAGCGACATGGAGACGCAGGTGCTGTTGGGCCTGCTGCCGGCCGCACTCGCCGACTCGGGCGCGCGCGCGCTGGTGATCGGGCACGGCTCGGGCGTGACCACGGCCTCGGTGCTCGCGGGTGGTGCGGGCCCCACCGAGGTCATCGAACTGGAACAGGGTGTGATCGGCGCCTCGCGCTGGTTCCACGCCAAGGGTGAAGACCCGCTCGACGACCCGCGCACCACGCTCATCATGGGCGATGCGCGCACGCACCTGCTGCACGCGGCCGGCCGCTACGGGCTCATCGTGTCGGAGCCCAGCAATCCGTGGATCGCGGGCGTGAACAACCTGTTCACCGTGGACTTCTACCGGCGCGTGCAGGCGCGGCTCGAACCCAACGGTGTGTTCTGCCAGTGGCTGCAGTTGTACGAGCTGTCACCCGCGACGTTCGCCACGCTGGTGCACTCGTTCCTCGAGGTGTTCCCGCACGGGCAGCTGTTCTACATCTGGCGCAACGTCGATCTGCTGCTGGTGGCCATGCCCGAGGGTCGCACGCTCGACCTGGCGCGCCTGCGCACGCCGCAGGCGCAGAAGGCGCTCGATCGCGCGCGCATCCCGAGCGGCGACTTGTTGTCGGCGTACTGGGCCGCACCGCTGGAGTCACTGCGCGAGGTGGCGGGGAACGCGCCGCTCAACCGCGACGATCGCCCGGTGGTGGAGTACCGCGCGCCACAGGACCTGGTGGCGATCGGGCGCGAGAAGGCGGGGACATCCGCCGGCGTGACCAGTCGCATCCCGTTCGTGGCGGAAGAGCCCGTGGGCGCGTTGTTCGCCGACTGGACCCCGACGGAGTGGTACCGCACGCGCGCACGCTGGTTGGGCGAGCAGGGCGACACCGTGCGCGCCGCAGCCACGGTGCGCGCCATGCGCGCGGTGGATCCGGCAGCCGCCGCGCAGGTGGAGGCCGTGTTGGCCAACGCGCAACGGCGCGCGCGCAGCCAGGCCGCCTATGACGAAGGCGCGCGGCTCATGTCGCAGGGACTCAAGTCGCAAGCGCGCGAGGCGTTCGAACGCGCGGTGGCCATCGACGGTACGAACGGCCGCGCGTGGGTGGTGCTCGCCGAGCGCCGCCGCGTGGATGGCGACCTCGCGGGCTCGGCCGAGGCCATCGCGCATGCGCGCCAGTCCGACGACGTGCAGGTGCGCAGTGATGCCGAGGTCATGGTGGGCCTCATGGCGCTGGTGAAGAAGGACATCCCCGCTGCGATCAAGGGCTTCACCGATGCGCAACGCATAATGCCGTCGAGCGCGCGCGCCTACCTGTTCGAAGCCCAGGCGCACGCGCAGGCCGGCGACAAGGCCGCCGCCATGGCGGCGCTCAAGCGCGGGCTCGATGCGGCGCCCGGCTCGCCCGAGCTGAGCAACGCGTTGGCGCAGTTGGGGCAGGCGCCTTGAGCGCCAGCGGTCCTGCCGAGACGCGGCCGAACTTCGTCCCTCCGAGTAGTTTCGGTCCCGGTAGCACCAGCCGGGATGCTCTCGTATCGCTTGTTTACGGAACCGCGGTGAGGCTCGGGACCGTGGGGCTGTCCATCGCGGCGGCGCGACGGCTCGGGTCCGCGGGCGCGGGGGCTCTCGGTGTCGCACTGCAGGTGGTGGCACTCTCGAGCCTGCTGGCCACATTCAGCCTTCCGCAGGGACTGACCCGGCACCTCGCGCGGGCGACGGATCCCGCGGAGCATCGCCGGCTCCTGCTCGTCTCCGCGGCGCTGATCGGCGGGTTCGCGTTGGCGGCGTGTGTGTTGCTCGTGTCGGTCGCACCTTGGTTGGCGCGCAACGTGTACGCGGATCCCGAGCTCGTCCCCGTGTTGATCGCGTGCGGCCCGCTGACGTTCGCGGCCGCCGCGTACCTGTGGGTCGAAGGGGCGATGCAGGGTCTGCGCCGGTTCGGTTCGCTGGCACGCTGGGGAGCGGTCGTGGCCAGTGCCGACCTCGTGGTCGGTGTGGTCGCCGCGTCCTGGAGCGTCGTCGTGATGCTCATCGCCCGCGCGGCGGTGCGCCTGGTCGCAGCGGGATTCGCGTTGTCGCGCTGGCTCGCGCCGGTCGCGCTCGCGGCGCCGGGGACGGAACCGGTCACACGACGGGTGGCAGCGATGGCGCTGCTCGGATTCGCCGGACCGACGTTCGCCGCCGGCGGCGCGCTGCTGCTGGGGAACACCCTCCTGCGCGTGCTGCTCGTCCGCGGCACGGACCTCGCTGCGGCCGGGCATTACCAGGCCGCCGACAGTCTCGCACAAGCCGTCACACTGGTCCCGATGGCGGCTGCGGCGGCATTCCTGCCTGCGATGTCGGCGCACGGCGACCGGCCCGATCGTGAGCTCGCGGAGCCCTTCCGGCGTGCGATCGAGCAGGTCACGGGCTACAACCTCGCGCTCTGCCTGGCTGCGATCGGGGTGGCGCCGTGGGTGATGCAGAACGTGTTCGGACGGAATTTCGAACCGGCGCGGCCGGTGTTCGTATTGCTGGTGTGCGCCTACGCCACGGTCGGTCCGAGTGCACTGTTCGGGGCCTGGCTCATGGGCCGCGGGCGCACCCGGACGATCCTCGCCGTGAACGCCTTGTGGGCGGCAGTCATGCTGTTCGTGTTCCACTTCGCGCTCGCGCGCTGGGGGGCCTCGGGTGCGGCGCTGGCCAGCGTCATCGCCTATTGGTTCGCTCTCGCGTGCTACGCGCTCGTGGTGGCGCCCCGCCACGCGCTCCCCATCTCCAGCTACCTGCCGGCCATCTCGGCGAGCGCGGTTGCGCTCGCCCTGGGGGCCGCGCTCCAGTGGTGGTCGGCGGTGCCCGTTGCTCTGGCGGTGGGCGGCAACCTCGTCCTCGCGGCCATCGTGTTCGCGCGTTGGGCGGCCCCGAGCCTCGCCGCGAGTGCGTGGCTGCGGCGGAGTGCGATGTGAACGCGGATCCGAGCATGCACCCGACGTCGGCCGGTCCACCGGCCGCGATCCGACGGGTGCCGCGTCCCCAGTGCCCGGCCTGTGCGGGCGAGGGGACCTGGCGGCACACGCGGATCTCGGATCGCTGGTTCGGCATCGGCGGCGAGTGGGGCATGCGGCGCTGCTCATCGGCGCGCTGCGGCGTGTGGTACCTCGACCCGATCCCGCATCCGGATGACGTCGGGCGGCTCTACGAGCGCTACTACACGCACGCCTCGCCGGCCGGCCCCAGCGACCTGCTGGGGCAGG
>JBEBGT010000346.1:0-4339 GCA_040081365.1 Candidatus Eiseniibacteriota bacterium
ACGCAGGGCCCCGGCGGCGCTTGAGCCGATCCGCGCGGGAGCGCACCGCCCTGAGCTGACCCGAGGTCGACGGATCCGCGCGCCGCCAGTGCGCGCCGGGCTCGCTCACTGGCCCACAGCCCAGCCTCGCCCCGATCGACGGCCGGCAGACCGGCCGCCCCCCTCCCGCGGCGATGCCCCAGAAGGCCCTTGCACTCGGTGCTCGCTTGCCGTACACTGAACCACATGGTTCAGTATTCAGCCATCCAGCTCGATGCCTCGTTCGCCGCGCTCGCGGATGCCACGCGGCGTGGCGTGCTCGTGCAGCTCGGCCGGGCGGATGCCTCGATCACCGACCTCGCCGAGTCGTTCGACATGTCGCTCACGGGCATGAAGAAGCATGTCGGCGTCCTCGAACGAGCGGGGCTCGTCACCACCAAGAAGGTGGGGCGCACGCGGACCTGCCGGTTGGGCAAGCGCCGGTTCGAGGAGGCCACCGCGTGGCTCGAGGAGTACCGACAGATGTGGAACGCACGTTTCGATGCACTGGACAGCCTCGTCCAAGAACTCAAACAGAAGGAGCTCCGCGATGGATCCAAGAAGCGGACCTGAACAGTCCCACCCGCTGGGGACCTCGGCCACGGTGGAACGCCGATCCGATCGCGAGCTGGTGGTGAAGCGCACGATCAACGGCCCCGTGCGCCTGGTGTTCGAGGCCTTCACCAAGGTCGAGCTGTTCCAGCGCTGGTGGGTGCCCAAGTCGTGCGGCTTCTCGCTGGTGTCGTGCGAACTCGACGTGCGCGTCGGGGGCGGCTATCGGCTGGTGTTCCCCTTCGGCGAGTCCGGGACGACGGCGTTCTTCGGCCGCTACCTCGAGGTGGTGCCCAACGCGAAGATCGTGTGGACCAATGACGAGGGCGGCGAGGGCGGCCCGGTGACCACAGTGACCTTCGAGGAAGATGGCGGCCGCACACGCGTGACGTTCCACGACCTCTATCCGTCCAAGGAAGCACTCGACGCCGCCGTCGACTCGGGCAGCACCAGCGGCCTGATCGAGTCGTTCGGCCAGTTGGACGAGCTCATGGCCACGCTGGGCGGCGGCTCCGGCCGGAGCTAGCCCAGAGCCCGCGATGTGCGCCGCGGTCCGGACGCGCCGACGTCCGGACCGCGAGCGCGGGGTGAGCCTCGGGCTACCGCGCCGAGGCCCTCCCCGCCACGGTGCGCGGCCCACTCACTGGAATGCGATGAGCCGGCGCGTCAGCGTTCGCCGGGCCGTCTGCAGGCGGACCCAGTAGAGCCCGCTCCGCAACGGACGGCCCGCACGATCCTCGAGCGCGAACTCGAGATGATGCGTCCCAGGCGCGGCAAGCTCGTCCGCGAGGACCCGGACCTCTCGGCCTGCCGCGTCGAACACGCTGAGTCGCACGTGCTCGGACTTCGACAGTGTGAAGTCCAACAGCGTCCGGCCGCGCGCCGGGTTCGGGCTCGGCGGGGCCAATGCCAGCGACATGCCCCCAGGCGTCGCATCGAGTGTTCCCGCCGGCACCCAGGTCACATACGGGGACTCATTGCCGTGCACATCGACCGCCGACAGTTTGTAGACGTACGGCGAGCCCGCGGGATCGACATAGCCCGTGTCGGCCTGTGCCACGAGGACATTGGCCTCGGACGGCACGAATCCCAGGCTGAGCCCGCGGTAGAGACGGTAGCCCGCCAGATCCGGCTCGTGATTGGCGCCCCAGTGCAACGACGTCGCGGGGACCGAGTACACGCCCGTGAACGGCGCTGGCGCGAGCGGGGCGAGGTCGTCGACCGAGTACCCGCTGTCGGGCTCCGAGAACCAGCGTGGGGCGCTCACGGCCGTACCGGCACGCGCTTCCACCATGAACGTGGTGTAAGGGAAGCCGGATGCGATCGAGTCCGAAGTCGTGGAGGTGACGCGGCTGTACCCAGGGAGGCCCTCCGCGAAGCTCGTGCCGACGTACTCCCAGAAGAAAGTGTTCCCGGCCTGCACCTGGGCCAGCCACGCGCCCGTGCGGACCGCCTCGTCGCTGTCCCACACCACCGACCGCGACGCACGCGCGACCGCGGAGGAAGCTGTGGGCACGCTGCGGAACAGTCGATACTCGACGACGCCGTAGGTGGGATCGGCATCCCGGTAGGAGGCGTTCCAGGACACCTTCACCACGCCGCCTTGATCGTTCGGGACATCGCTCACGCTCGCGATCACGGGAGCAGGCTCGCCGAGCTGGCCGTAGCGTTCGACCCGCTGGGCGTAGATGTCGGTGAAGCCGTTATTGCGGAGATCGCTCCAGGCGATGATCGCGCCGCCCGCGCCGTCGGTCACCATACTGGGGAACCACTGCCGGTTGGTGGCCGTGCACACGGCGTTGCCGTTCAGCGCCCACATCGGCGTCCCGAGCGCCGATACGCGTTGAGCGTACAGGTCGCGATTCACCACGCCGCGCAAGTCCTCCCAGGTCACGATCGCGCCGCCCGAACCGTCCGAGACGATCGAGACGCGATCCTGATTACCCGTGGTCTCCGTCAGCGGCACACCGTCGGCCAACCATGTTGTGGCACCGCCTGGGCTGACATGCTGGCAGTAGACATCGTAGGAGGTCACCGAGCGAAGGTCCGCCCACGCGATGATCGCACCACCATCGCCATCGCTCACCAACGCGGGAGCCAACTGAGCGCCGGCCGCGATGCAGACCTCGATGCCATCGGGCGTCCATTGCATCGTGCCATCGGGCTCGACCCGCCGCGCATAGATGTCGTACGTGCCCGAGCGTTGATCCGCCCAGACCACGATCGCACCGCCCAGATGATCGGTCCCGAGCTTTGGTTGGATCTGGTTGCCCGCCACCGCGCACGCGGCAACGCCGTCGAGCGCCCACTGCGTCGTTCCCGAGGCGATGTGCTGAAGGTAGATGTCGTAGTCCACGCCCGAGCGAGAGTCCTCCCATGCGACGATGGCCCCCCCGACGCCGTCCGCGAGGATGTCGGTGGGGGTCTGCGAACCTACCGCCGTGCAGATCGGGATGCCGTTCGCTCCCCAGACCGAAGCGCCCGCACTGTTGAGCCGGGCGCCGAACACATCGAGGCTGATACCGGAGCGAACGTCGCTCCAGCAGGTGAACGCGCCGCCCACCCCATCCGCGACGATCTTCGGGAACTGCTGGATGCCCCCCGCACTGCAGACCACGACGCCGTTGGGCGCCCATTGCGGCACGCCGCTCGCGTTGATGCGCTGGGCGAAGATGTCGCTCGCTCCGTTGCGCGAGTCCTCCCAGACGATGATGGCCCCGCCCGCGCCGTCCGACGCCATCTGTGGAAACTGCTGCAGGCTGTTCGCGTTGCACACGATGACGCCGTTGGCCGTCCACAGGGGGACCCCATGCGCATCGAGCCGTTGAGCGACGATGTCGCTGCTGTTCAGCAGCCCGCTGCGAGCGTCTTCCCACGCCATGATCACGCCACCCGCGCCGTCCGAGACGGCGATGACTCCCTCCTGTTGGTTCGCCGCGGTGCAGACCGGGACGGCGCCCGTACCCGGAAGGTGCGGCCACGTGGCGTGCGCCGAGGCTGCGAGAAGGTTGAGCAGGATGGCTGCGGAGAGTGCATGGATCGGGGCGAGACGCGGCACGGGGACCTCCGGGATCGGGGGATCTCGGTCACACGACGGGTGATCGAACCCCGGCCCAGGGCGGTCGCGGGGCCATATGACTCTAGACACGCAAGTCTCAGGACTCCACAACGAAGTGAGCAACTTGGCTTGCCGGAATCGAGCATCTCGCGATCGGTGACGTGTGATCCGTCGCCCGGATCGGGATCAAGGGGTCGCCGTGCGCGAGCCTCGGCGCTGAGGCCGACCGGAGGACTCGAGGCTCGGGCTCTGCATTCAACTACGGCCGACATACGGCAACCGGCGAAGACACGGAGCGGCGTCGACCCGTCACTTCCGGGGCAGGATCACCGACACCTACCGCCCCGCCGCTCGCCCCGCCACGGTCCCGCTCGACCACGCCCACTGGAAGTTGAATGCGACTACAGCGCAAGTGACGCGTGTCGTTCGACCGGCTAAGTCGTTGTTTACCGAGACTATATGCGCTAATCGTCCTTCCGGACGGGACCCGTGAAAACACATGGTTTCGGATAGAACTAGCACAAAAGTGACACAGTGCTCGCCGGCGTGAGTCGCGTTCTACCGAACCACTACGAGCCGCCCCCGCGCCTTCGCCACTTCTCCATGATAAAAGAATAGGAATTTGCTTCCGCCGCTCGCGAGCATGGCCCCGTCCCAGCAGCCGCCCGAGCGCATTCTCGCCCTCCCGGCGTCGCGGTCGCGCCCTTGGCG
>JBEBGT010000347.1:0-4311 GCA_040081365.1 Candidatus Eiseniibacteriota bacterium
CTCGTGTTCGCACTCGCCTGTCTCGTGGCCGCCCCGATGGTACCCAGTCCAGCGCTGGCCCAGTGCGGCCCCACCCTGTGCCCCGGCTCGTCGGTGTTCCTGAGCTTCGAGCCGCTCTCCCCCGGCACCACAGTCGAGGGTCTGGGTGCCGTGCACCCCGACCTCAACATCACGAGCGTGGCGTGGCCGTTCGGGCCCACCTGCACGCCGGGCGTGGCGGCGGCCATCGAAGAAGGCGTGTTCACGCCGTTCGCGGCGTACGGCACGGCGGGCTCGTTCGCGAATGGTTGCTTGGACGGCATCCGCGGCTTCGGCGACCCACAGGGCTGTGTACTCGACTACGACTTCACGTTCGCCCCGGGTGTGAGCGTGTCGTGCTTCTCGTTCCGCATGCTGGACTTCGGTGACCTGTTCCCGTTCGGTGGCACCACGCACACGGTGACGGTCGAGGCCTACAACGCCGCCAATGTTCTCGTGGCCAACGACGTGCTCACCATGCTGGGCGGCGTCGACCTGGTGACGGGCGATGCCTGCACGTCGCAGGGCACGGACCCTGGCAATCGCCTGTTCACGGTCACGGGCCCCGGCATCACGCGCGTCACGCTGCGCTTCGATGCGTTCCCCGATCCCAACTGCGGCTTCGACGACATCTCGTTCTGCGAGGAAGCACTGCCCACGCCCACGCTCAAGCGCAGCTGGGGCGCGATCAAGTCGCACTATCGTGACTAGCGCCACGTGACTTTGTGTGACAGCAGCGAATCATCGCGCCATCGCGCATTGCGTTTCGCTGTGCCACGGACTCTGAAGCTGTCTCTCGACGGAGGATGACGGCGTCGGACACGCACCGTGCGCACTTGCCCGTTGAGTA
Organism: Candidatus Eiseniibacteriota bacterium; assembly: GCA_040081365.1. GTDB lineage: Bacteria > Eisenbacteria > RBG-16-71-46 > RBG-16-71-46 > RBG-16-71-46 > JAIOPA01. The sequence goes on from JBEBGT010000347.1 coordinate 869, forward strand.
GCGACCGCATTGCCGGTACGGTCATGCGATGCCCTACTGCTCTCAGTGTGCCCATGCCCTCGCCGACGGTGCCAAGTTCTGTCCCGCGTGCGGTTCTGCTGCTGCCGCGCCCACGGCCCCTGCTCCTACAGCGCCCACGGCACCCACAGCGCCCGCGGCTCCCACGCCGCCGGCGCTGGCGATCAGCGAGGATGTGACCCGCACCTCGGGCAAGGCGGCCACCACGCCGCCGCCGTCATCGCCGTCGTCCGAGCATGGCCGCTTCGAGCCGGGCACGCGGTTGGGCACGCGTTACCGCATCGTGGCGCTGTTGGGCCGCGGCGGCATGGGCGAGGTCTACCGCGCCGACGACCTCGAGCTGGGCCAGTCGGTGGCGCTCAAGTTCCTGCCGCCCGGCGTGGCTGCGGACCCGCGCGAACTGACGCGCTTCCGTGGCGAGGTGCGCATCGCCCGGCAGATCGCGCACCCCAACGTGTGCCGTGTCTACGACATCGGCGAGGCTGACGGGCACGTGTTCTTGTCGATGGAGTACATCGACGGCGAGGACCTGTCGGCCGTGCTGCGCCGCATGGGCCGGCCCACCGAGGACAAGGCGTGCGAGATCGCGCGCCAGGTGGCGCTGGGCCTGGCTGCCGCGCACGAGGCCGGCATGCTGCACCGCGACTTGAAGCCCGCGAACATCATGATCGACGGGCGCGGCCGCGCGCGCATCACCGACTTCGGTCTGGCCGGGCTCGCGGTGGAACTCGCCCGCGGCGGACAGATCGCCGGCACGCCCGCGTACATGGCGCCCGAGCAGTTGGCCGATGGCACGGTGTCGGTGCGCTCGGACATCTACTCGCTGGGTCTGGTGCTCTATGAGTTGTTCACCGGCAAGCGTGCGTTCGACGCCAAGACAGCGGCTGAACTGCGCCAGCAGCACGACTCCAGCTCGATCACCTCGCCCTCGTCGCTGGCGCGCGGCATCACGCCCGCGGTGGAACGTCTGATCCTGCACTGCCTGGAACGCGATCCCGAGTCGCGCCCGCCTTCGGCGTACGCCGTGCTGGGTGCGCTGCCGGGTGGTGATCCGCTCGCGGCTGCCATGGCCGCCGGCGAGACGCCGTCGCCCGAGTTGGTGGCCAATGCCGCCGATCGCGGCGGGCTGAACCCGGCGGTGGCGGCGGGCCTGATCGCCCTCGCATTCATGGGGCTCGGCGTGGCCGCGTGGTTGCTTGCGCCCGAGTTCGCGCCGCTCAAGCAGACCTCCACCGCACTCGAGGTACGCGCCGAGGACGTGTTGCGCAAGACCGGCACGTTCGACGTCCTGCCGTCCTATGTGGCTGGCACATTCGCGCCCAACGACAAGTTCCTCGAGTGGCGCATGGCGCATCCCAAGGACACGCTGGCGACGACCCCCGCGGTGTTCTACTGGCGGCGCTGGTCGCAGCGCCTGATCGAAGCACCCGAGATCCACTCCGAGACGCCCGGCGTCTCTCGCCCCGCGGTGCTCGGCAACAGCGCGGCCATGGTGCTGCTGTCGCCCGACGGCCACCTGGTGGGTCTGCGCGCCGAACCGCCCGACAGCGTGCGCGCGCATAGCGGCGGCCGGGCCGATTGGAACGGTTGGTTCGCCGCACTCGGCATGGACAGCTCGGCGTACACGCCTGTGCCGCTGGCGCGGCCGGTGCCCGCACTGTGCGACACCGCGATGGCGTGGCACGGGCCGTCGCCCTGGAACAACGCCGACACCGCGACCATCCAGATGGGTGCTTCGCGCGGCCGGCTCACGCACTTCACCGTGGTGAGCCGCTGGGGCGTGCCCAGCACGCCGGTCGATGTGCTGCGACCCGTGCGCACGGCTCCCACCGAGCTGCCGTTGATCCTGTTGTTCAGCACGCTGCCGTACGTGCTCTCGATCGTCTTCGCCATGCGCAACCTGCGGTTGGGCCGCGGCGACTGGCGCGGTGCCACGCGCATCGCAGCCTTCGTGTTCCTCATGAACATCGGCGAGGCGGTGTTCGCCACCCGGCTCTCGGAGGTCGGCATCGTCGGTGTACTGGCTGACCTGACCCATGGCCGCGCTCAGGGCCACTCGTTGATCCACGCCATGGGCATGTGGTTCGCCTACGTGGCGCTCGAACCGTATGTGCGCCGGCTGTGGCCGCGCGTGCTGGTGTCGTGGACGCGGCTCCTGTCGGGCCGCATGCGCGATCCGCTCGTGGGCCGCGACCTGCTGGTGGGCGTGTCGCTGGGGGCCGTCTTCAACGCGCTCGGTATCGCGGTGTTCGCACTGGCGCCGAAGCTGGGCCTGGGTCATGTGCCCTCGCTGACCAACGGCAGCATGTTCGAAGCCATCGGCAACGCCGGATACAACAGCGTGAGCATCTGCTACGCCGGCTCCGTGTGTGTACTGGGCGTGCTGGAATGGTTGTTCGCACTGCTCATCGTGCGGCTCGTGGTGCGCCGTACGGATGTCGCACTGGTGGTGGGCGGGTTGCTGTGGGTGTTCTACAACGCCGCTGGGCCCGCGCCCGACATCGGCTGGAAGCTGGCGATCCTGGTGGGGCTCCTGAACACCGTGGGACTTCTCGTCGTCATCCGGCTGGGCCTGCTGACGACCGTCACGATCGCGTTCACGACACTCGTACTGAGCGGCACGGCGTCGACGCTCGACTTCAACTCGTGGTACGCGGGACTCGCGCTGCTGCCGATGGGGCTGCTGCTGGCGATCGCCGGCTACGGCGCGGTCACGGCGCTGGCGGGCAAGTCGATCCTGGGCGATCCGCTCGAGGACGGCCCGAAGCGGTAGGAACGCGCGCGGGCTCGACGCGGCAGTCGGGGCGCATCCCCACTCGGGGTGTCCGTGGTCGGTGGCGCCACGAAAGAGAGTCTTGTCGCGGACGCCAGACGGAGATAGCTTCGGAGTCCGATCTCTGCGCCGTTCGCGCGCGGATGCGACCTCTCGGAGAGCCGTGAGATGCGCACGCATGCGAGGAAGACCGCTACTGGCAAGTCGGAGTCCCGAGGCACGACGAGTCGACCGCCGGAGATCGGCTCGGCACTGGGGTTGGCTTCCACCCGGACTCTCGATGTGGTGCACGAGATCCAGCACGGACTCCCGTTTGAGTCGTTCGAACAGTTCCAGGCCCACACGGGGATGCCACTCGGACAACTCTCGGCCTGGATCGGCGTCCGTGATCGAACGCTGGCTCGGCGAAAGCGCGAGGGCCGGCTGCAACCGAACGAATCCGATCGGTTGTTGCGCGCCGCGAGGCTCTACGCCAGCGTGCTGATGATGTGCAGCGGCGACGGTGCTCTCGCTGCGACCTGGCTCGGTGCTCCCCAGCGTGGGCTGGGCGGCGAGCGGCCACTGGACCTGGCCGCAACGGAGGTCGGTACGGCCGCCGTTGAAGCGCTGGTCGGTCGCGTCGAGCACGGGATCCCGGGCTGAGGCGACGGGC
>JBEBGT010000023.1:0-16140 GCA_040081365.1 Candidatus Eiseniibacteriota bacterium
ACCGGCTCGCGCGTGAGAAGAGCCCGTACCTGCTGCAGCACGCCAGCAACCCTGTGGATTGGTATCCGTGGGGGAGCGAGGCGTTCGAACGCGCGCGCACGCTGGATCGGCCGATCTTCCTGTCGATCGGCTACTCCACTTGCCACTGGTGCCACGTCATGGAGCGCGAGTCGTTCGTGCACGAGGGCGTGGCCGCACTCCTGAACGAGCACTTCGTCCCGGTGAAGGTCGACCGCGAAGAGCGCCCCGATGTCGACCGCATCTACATGACCGCCATGCAGGCGCTGGGGCAGGGCGGCGGCTGGCCCTTGAACGTGTTCCTCACTCCGGGCCTGGAACCGTTCTGGGGCGGAACGTACTTCCCGCCTTCCACCACGATGGGCCGGCCCGGGTTGCTGCAGTTGCTGCCGCGTCTCGCCGAAGCGTGGCGCGATCAACGTGAGCAGGTCGAGGGTACGGGCGAACAAGTGGCCGCGCTGCTGCGTTCCTTGAACGCGCCCACGGGCGAGGCGCGTGACCCACACGAGCTGGCCGATGCCTGCGCCGAGTGGCTGGAACGCCAGCACGATGACGCGCTCGGCGGCTTCGGCGGCGCGCCCAAGTTCCCGTCGCCCGGCAACCTGTACTTCCTGTTCCGGCGCTGGGCGCGCGGGGCCGAGGGCGCCGAGACCGCGCGCCGTATGGCACTCGCGCAGCTCGAGGCGATGCGCGCGAACGGCCTGCACGATCACCTGGGCGGCGGCTTCCACCGCTATGCGACCGATCGCGAATGGCGCATCCCGCACTTCGAGAAGATGCTCTACGACCAAGCGCTGCTCGCCGACGCCTACCTCGATGGCTTCCGCGCCACGGGCGACACGCGCTGGGCCGACACCGCGCGCGGCGTGTTCGAGTATGTGGCGCGCGATCTCACGTCCGCCGACGGCGCGTTCTTCTCGGCCGAGGACGCCGACAGCGAGGGCGAGGAGGGGCGCTTCTACGCCTGGACGCCAGCGCAATTGCAGGACGTGCTGGGCGAGGACGCCGCCACGTTGTTCGCGCATCGCTACGGCGTGAGCGCGCACGGCAACTTCGAGCACGGCACGAGCGTGCTGCACGAGGCGCACACGCTGGCGGCGTCCGCACGCACGCATGCACTGCCGGAAGCCGAAGCCGAGCAGAACCTGAACGTGGCGCGCGCGGCGCTGCACCACGCGCGCAGCCTGCGCGTCCGGCCGCACCTCGACGACAAGGTCATCGTGGCGTGGAACGGGCTCATGATCGCCGCGCTCGCGTATGGCGCTCGCACGCTGGGCGAGCCACGCCTCGCCACGCAGGCGGCGCTCGCGGCCGAGTTCATCTGGGCGAGGTTGCGCACGGCCGACGGCACGTTGCTGCGGCGCTATCGCGATGGCGAGGCCGCGTGTGCCGGCCAGCTCGACGACCATGCGTACTTCGCGCGCGGCTGCCTGGAACTGTTCCTCGCCACGCACGAGCCCCGGTGGCTCGAGCGTGCCGCGGAGCTCACCACGGTGATGATCGAGCACTTCTGGGACGACGCCGACGGCGCGTGCTTCGAGTCTCCGGCGGAGCCGGGCGCCGACTCCCGGCAGGCCGGAGGGCTGCTCGCACGTCCCGAGAGCTCGGAGCCCGATCTGGCTCCTCGCGCCGAGCAACGGCAGGCCAGCGGCCTGCTCGCACGTCCCGAGAGCTCCGAGCCCGATCTGGCTCCTCGCGCCGAGCAACGGCAGGCCAGCGGCCTGATCGCACGTCTAAAGGATTCGTTCGATGGCGCCGAGCTCGCCGGCAACTCCGTCGCGGCCGAAGTGCTGTGGCGACTCGGCACGTTGCTCGAACGTCCCGAGTGGCGCAAACGCGCCGAGCGCGTGTTCCAGTACCACGCCCGCCGGCTCGCTGCCGCCCCCTGGGCCATGCCGCGCTTGGTCGCCATCATGGAGCGCGGTACTGCCGCCCCCGGCCACATCGTGATCGTGGGGCCGCGCGACCGCGCCGACACGCGGGCACTGTTGGCGGTCGCCGAATCGCGCCTACGTGCCGATGACGACGTGGTGCTGGTCGATGACGCCAACCGCGTGGCACTCGCCGCGCTCGTGCCGTTCGCGGCCGGGCTGCCCATGCGCGACGGCCTCGCCACGGCGTATGTTTGTGTGGACCATGCCTGCCGCCAGCCGGTCACCGCACCGGACGAGCTGGCGGCGCTGTTGGATGCCTGACAGGAGCCCGGGAGCCATGATGAACGCCGTGCGTGCCATGCGAGAGATGTGCAAGCTCGCGACCCTTTCCACGCTGCTGTTGTTCGCGACGTTGGGTACCGCGTTCGCGCAGTTCGGCGGCGGCGACACGCCCGCGGCCGAGAAGCTCGTGAAGGTGACCGCCGAGCCGCTCACGCTTGCCGCCGGTGCACGCGCCACGATCGTCCTGCACCTGAGCGTCGAGCCCGGCTGGCACGTGAACGCGAACCCGCCCGCGCTCGAGTACAACATCCCCACCACGATCGCGATCGTGCCCGGCTCGGGCCTCACGCCCGGCAAGCCGCACTACCCGGCGGGCAAGTCCGAGAAGTTCGAGTTCGAGGAGACACCGCTCACGGTGTACGACGGCACGGTCGAGATCACCGTGCCGCTCACCGCGGCCGCCGACGCGAAGACCGGCGTGCTGCAGGGCACGGTCGAGTTCCAGTCGTGCAACAACCAGGTCTGCCTCGCACCGGCGAAGGTGACGTTCACGGTGCCGGTCACCGTGCAGGGCGTGGCCGATGCCGCCACGATCGCCGCCGCCGGCACCGCCGCGGCGGCCGACGCCCAGCAGGCCGCGCACGACAGCGCCTCGTTCAGCACCGCAGCCCCTGCGGGCGGCTCGGCCTCGACCGCCGCGCGCAACAAGCTCGAAGAAGCACTCGCCAAGGGCGGCTTCGGCTGGTTCCTGGCGCTGTTCGTGGGCGGACTGCTGCTGAACCTCACGCCGTGCGTGTTCCCCATGCTCGGCATCACCGTGAGCATCTTCGGCGCGCGCGCCAAGCAGCCGCTGCCCAAGGTGCTCACGACCGCGATCCTCTATGTGCTCGGCATCTGCGTCACGTACACCGCGCTCGGTGTGGTGGCGGCGCTCACCGGCGGGCTGTTCGGCTCCGCGCTGCAGAGCGTGTGGGTGAACCTCGTGCTCGGCGGGCTCATGCTGGTGCTGTCGCTGGGCATGTTCGGCGTCTACGAGATGCAGCCACCCACGTGGGTCATGGACAAGCTCGGCGGCGCGCAGGCCACGAGCTTCGCGGGCGCGTTCTTCTCGGGGCTGGGCGTGGGCGTGATCGCGGCGCCGTGCGTCGGGCCGTTCGTGGTCGCCGTGCTCGCACTGGTCGCGCAGAAGGGCGATGTCGGCTTCGGCGTCCGCACCATGTTCACGCTGTCATTGGGGCTCGGGTTCCCGTACCTGTTCCTCGCCACGTTCTCGAACCTGCTGCAGACGCTGCCGCGCTCGGGCGACTGGATGGTGTGGGTCAAGCACGCCTTCGGCACGCTCATGGTGGCGTTCGGGCTCTTCTATCTCACCATCGGGTTTGCGCCGGCGTGGTCGCCCTGGGTGCTGCCACTGGCCCTCGGCATCGGCGGGCTATGGCTGGGCTTCATCGACCACAGCGCCGGCAAGAAGGGCGCGTTCAAGATGTTCACGCGCATCGTCGGTGCGGTGGCGTTGTTCGCCGGCGTCGTGATCGGCACCGAGATGTACATGGCCGCCGCGCGCACCATGACCTGGAAGGACTACGAGCCCGCAGCCGTGGCCGCGAGCGTGGCCGCGGGCCGGCCCGTGATGCTCGACTTCTCGGCCGACTGGTGCGTGCCGTGCCACGAGCTCGAGCTCAACACGTTCTCGGATGAGCGCGTCGTGGCGGCGGGCAGGCAGTTCGACCGCTACCACGTGGACCTCACGAAGTACGACTCGCCGCAGTCCGAAGCCACGCGCAAGCAGTACGGCATCACCGGCGTGCCCACGATCGTGTTCCTCGATCATGCGGGTCAGGAGATCGCCGACGCCCGCGTCGAGGGCTTCATGCCACCCGAGCCGTTCCTCTCGCAGATGAAGAAGGGCGGCGGGAAGTAGGCGGCCGGGCGCCACGGCGGCGCACGAGCCTGCGGGGCACATGCCCCATGGCTCGCGCGCCGGGTGGCGACCTGCAACGCGGCGTGCAAGCCGACGCGCACGCGCGATCCCGGAACGTCCGTCGCGCGTCATGACCGTCGATCCCGGGCTGTGTGCGCACGCATCTGGCATGACGGAGCGCACGTGGAAAGTGCGCCGACATGCGAATGATCGTCGAGCGCGCGCATGTGCGCGCCGACAACCGGTGCAACGGCCCGGTTCCGGAGAGCGTCCGGTCCGCCGCACGGCACACCGCGCGGGAACGCGTTCGCCACTCGCGATGCGATCTTGTTCACGCTCTCACCGCAACTGCACCAGAGGATGCTCAGATGATCCGACGATCCGTTCTCGCGCTCGCGATCCTCATGATGCTCCCGGCCGCAGCGAAAGCCGGTTCGTTCACCTACTACGGCCCGCACCTGGGCTTCGCGCAGGGCCCCGATCAGTTCCTGGTCGGTGGACACATGCAGTGGAACGGCGTCGCCCCCCGCGTCGCGTTCGTGCCGGGCATCGACCTGGGACTCGCCAATGAGTTCACGCTGGTCGAACTGAACGGTGACTTCCACTACCAGCTCGCCACGGGAACGCACTGGCAGCCCTATCTGGGCGGCGGTGTCGGTCTCGAGTTCCCCTCCGGTGGCAATGGCAACAGCGACACCTCGGCGGGCGGACATCTCATCGTGGGTGCGGCCGTCCCCAATGGGAACAGCGGGCGTTTCTTCACCGAGCTCAAGCTCGGCTTCGGCGACTCGACCGATCTCAAGGTCAGCGCCGGCTGGAACCTGCGCGCCCGCTGAGCTCTCGCGACGCGCAGCATGCCGTACACGAACCGGTCCCGCGCGAGCGGGGCCGGTTTCGCGTTGGGGCCTCAGCCTTCGTCGGTGACATTCGCCTCGGCCTTGAGTCGGTCGCGATCCGGGATCACGAAGCGCTCGCGCGCGGTGACCAGCACGCCCTCGCGGTTCCAGCGCGACATCACGCGGATCGCGGACTCCACCGTGGTGCCCACCAGTTCGGCGATCTCCTGCCGCGACAGCGTCATCGGGATCTCGATGCCGGCCTCGGTGGTGCGGCCCATGCGTTCGGCGAGCGACAGGAACAGCCCGGCGATGCGCGCGTCGACGCGCGTGCCGTGCATGGCAGCGAGCTTGCGCGTGAGTGCCATGTTGAGACGCGTGAGCTCGAGCATCATGCCGCGCGAGAACCCGGGATCGTGCTCGATGAGGTCGAACCATTCGGCGCGGGGCAACCGCAACAGCACGCTCGGCTCCATGACGATGGCCGACGCGGGGTAGGGCATGCGGTTGTACACCGCCACGGCCCCCACGGTCTCCCCGGCGGTGAAGATCTCGAGGATGACGTCGCCGGTGTCCGCGTGCCGGACCACTTTCACGCGGCCACTCACGATCACGGTCAAGTGTTCCGCGGAGTCGCCGGCGTGCCACAGTTCGTCGCCCTTGCCGGCCTCGAGAAGCGTGGCCATGCCCTCGACCCGCTGACGCAGGGCCGCCGGCAGGTCCTTGAACATGGCCAGCGTCGACAGCGCGTGGCGCAGCCGTTCCGCGTGAAGTGTGGACATGAGGGCTCGGGGCTCCGGAGTGGACCGCAGGTGAGGCCAGCATGACGCAGCCCGCTCGGGGCCGCCACCGTGCGCGGGTGGCGGGATTGCTGACCCGGTGCGTCATGCGTGTGGCTGTTCATGCCGGAGCATCGCGCACGAGAATCCGCCCGCCATATGACGCGCATCATGCCGGCGGCGGCCGGGAGGCTCGATGCTGCTGGCATGCCCGTTCCCAGGAAGCGCGCACGCACGCGCCGGAAGCCCGCCCGCGCCGGGGCGCCCCGCGCCCGCGCGCCCAAGGTCGCGCGTATCGCGAGCGCGTTCACCCGGCTGCGCAACCAGCACCGCGCGATGCTCGTCCGCCTCGCGCGCTTCGAAGCGGCCCTGCGGCCCGCGCCGCGCGGGCGCAGTGCCCCCGGCTCGCTGGCGGCGTATCGCTCTCTCTTCCGCTGGCTCGCGGGCTCGTTCGCGGTGCATGTGGCGGCCGAGGACGGCGTGCTGTTCCCCGCCCTGAGCCGCGAGCTGCCCGAGCTCTCCCTGACGTTGGAGCCGCTGCGCGACGACCACGCCGAGCTCGGACACATGACGGCAAGCCTGCAGCAGCGGCTCGCCTCGCCGCCCGGCGATGAACGCGACGAACAGCTGGCCGTGCTCGGACGTGACATCGTCGACCTGCTGAGACTCCATATTCGCAACGAAGAGCGCTCGGTGCTCGATTGGAGTGAGCGCGTGCTGCCGCCCGCCACCTTGCGCGAGCTGCGCGCCCGGCTGGGGCGGCTCCTGACGCGCTCCTGAGCGCGGCTGTGCCCATACCGCGGCCGGGCCACGGTAGATCGGACACGGAACCCTGCGATCTATGACGCCCGTCATAGGGCGCGTCGCACGGTGAGTCGAACATGAGCTTGCAGGCCTTCTCGCAGCCCCGACACCTGTTCGATCCCCTCGTCCGGAGGAGACTTCACGATGATCACGCCCATCCGCCGCTCATCGCCCCATGCACGACTCGCGTGCCTGTTCGGCCTCGCCGCATTGCTCGCGGGCTGCAGCGCGCCCGCCTCCCAGGAACCGTCCGCCATCGCCGCTCGCGCCGCGAAGCTCCAAGGCAGCGAGGAGGCAGTGCTCACCGACGCTCCCAACGTGCCGCCGCCCATCACGCGCGACCACGCCACCAAGGTGGTCGTGAAGCTCGAGGTCATCGAGGTCGTGAAGCGCATCGCCGATGGCGTCGACTACACGTTCTGGACGTTCGGCGGTTCGGTGCCGGGCAAGTTCATCCGCGTGCGTGAGGGCGACGAGGTCGAGTTCCATCTGCGCAATCACCCGAACAACAAGATGCCGCACAACATCGACCTGCACGCCGTGACCGGCCAGGGCGGCGGGGCCGCGGCGTCGTTCACCGCGCCCGGTCACGAATCGGTGTTCTCGTTCAAGGCACTCAATCGCGGCCTGTACGTGTATCACTGCGCCACCGCACCGGTCGGCATGCACATCGCGAACGGCATGTATGGCTTGATCCTCGTGGAGCCGCCGGGCGGCCTGCCCAAGGTCGACCACGAGTACTACGTGTGCCAGGGCGACTTCTACACCAAGGGCAAGAACGGCGAGCCGGGCCTGCAGCCGTTCGACATGGAGAAGGCGGTGAAGGAGCAGCCGGAGTACGTGCTGTTCAACGGCGCCGTGGGCTCGCTCACCGGCGACAACGCGCTCAAGGCCAAGGTGGGCGAGACGGTGCGCCTCTTCATGGGCAACGGCGGCCCGAACCTGGTGTCGTCGTTCCACGTCATCGGCGAGATCTTCGACCTCGTGAATCCCGAAGGCGGCGAGACCACGAACAAGAACGTGCAGACCACGCTCATCCCGTCGGGCGGCTCGGCGATCGTGCAGTTCAAGGTCGAGGTGCCGGGCACGTTCATCCTCGTGGACCACTCGATCTTTCGCACGTTCAACAAGGGTTCGCTCGGCATGCTCAAGGTGGAAGGCGCCGAGGACAAGCTCGTGTACTCGGGCAAGCAGTTCGACGAGGTCTACCAGCCCGAAGGCGGCGCGATCCAGTCGCTCGACGGTGAGGCACCGCGCCAGCAGCCGGCCGCCACGAAGGCCGAGCGCATCGAGCACGGCAAGCGCGTGTTCAACAACGTCTGTGCCGCGTGCCATCAGCAGGGCGGCGCCGGCATCCCCGGCGCGTTCCCGCCGCTCGCGGCCTCGGACTTCCTGAACACCGACAAGGGCCGCGCGATCGGCATCGTCTCGAACGGCCTGTCCGGACCGATCACCGTGAACGGCAAGGCCTTCAACAGCCAGATGCCGGCGTTGAACCTGTCCGACGAGGACGTCGCGAACGTGCTCACGTACGTGTACAGCCAGTGGGGCAACGCCGGTCACGAGGTGAAGCCCGCCGAAGTCGCCGCGGTGCGCGCCGCGAAGAAGAAGTGATGTCGGGGAAGTGAGAGAGGAGGGGCCCGTGCTCCGAGGACCGGAGTCGCGCCGGGTGCTGGCGGTCGTCCGCAGGACGGCGGTCATGCTCGTCGTGGCTTCACGACTCGTGCTCGCGGGCCCTGTCCCCGCACCGGTCGTCACGAGCACGCCGGCTACGGCGCGCCTGCTCATCGCGGCCGGGCGGTATCGCCCGTTGTGGCGGCAGCCCGTGCCCGGCGCGAGCCGGGACACCGTGCGTCGTGCCGTGGTGGCCACCGACGTGGGCGCGTTCCTGCTTGACCAGCACGCCGTCACGAACGACGACTTCCTCGCGTTCGTACGCACGCATCCGGAGTGGCGGCGCTCGCGCGTCTCGCGGCTGTTCGCGGATGCGTCGTACCTGCATCACTGGCGCGGCGACCTGGATCCCGGCCCGCAGGCGCCGGGGCGCAGCCCGGTGGTGTACGTGTCGTGGTTCGCCGCGCGCGCCTATGCCGCAGCCCAGGGGGGCCGGCTGCCGAGCGTGGCCGAGTGGGAGCGCGTGGCGGCCGCCGACGAGACGCGCCGTGATGCCACACGCGATGCGCGCTTCCTCACGCGCGTGCGCGAGTTCTACGCGCGCCCCGCACCCGCGGTGCTGCCCGAGGTCGGCAGCACGTATCGCGACGTCTGGGGCGTCGACGACATGCACGGGTTGATCTGGGAGTGGACGCTCGACTTCAACTCCGCGCTCGTGAGCGGGGAGTCGCGCGCCGACGGCTCGCTGGACCGCTCGCTGTTCTGCGGCGCCGGCGCGTCGGGAGCCGCCGACTTCGCCGACTACGCCGCATTCATGCGCTTCGCCTACCGCGCCAGCCTCGAGGCGCGCTACACCACCGCACAGCTCGGCTTCCGCGTGGCCTACGACACGCCCGCCACCGGCAGCGCTCGCACGCGCGCGGCGCCTGCCTCCACACGAAAGGCCGGTCTGCCATGACGCGGCATGCCTCACCCCGATGGCTCGTCTGCCTGCTGGCGACTCTCGTCGCGGGCTGCAGCCGCCCCGATGCTGCATCGCACGCCACTCCCAGCACGGCCGCCGTCGCGGCCGCGTCCGAGCCGTCGTTGTTCGAGCTCACGTTCCCGCTCACCGATTCCCAGGGCCGCACGCGCCATCTGGACGAGCTGCGCGGCCGGCCGTTCGTGGCCAGCATGGTGTACACGAGCTGCACCAGCGTGTGCCCGCGCATCACGGCCGACCTGCAGCGGCTCGAGCGCGCGCTGCCCGCCGACGTGCGCGCGCGCACGCGCTTCGTGTTGTTCTCGCTCGATCCCGAACGCGACACGCCCGCCGCGCTGCGCGCCTTCGCACGCGAGCATGGCCTCGACTCCACGCGCTGGACGCTGCTCGCGGCCGGCCCGGACGACATGCGCACGCTCGCGGCGGTGCTCGACGTGCGCTTCCGGCCCGACGCCGGCGGCGAGATCGCGCACTCCGCGGTGATCGTGGTGGCGGGCGCGGACGGTGTGATCCGTCACCGGCAGGCCGGACTCGGCACCGGGGATTCGAGTCTCGTCGCCGCGGTGCGCGCGGCCCAGTAGCGCGCACCGCGCGGGCCGCCGCGGTGCACGGCGAGGGCCCGTGGAGGCGCTACCGGTAGATCCAGTGCAGCGTCACGCGCAGCGACACATCGGCCTTGCGGTCCGCGAGCGCGCTGGCCTTGGCGGAGTAGGTGCGCACGAGCACGTTCGGCATGATGTGCACGTTCGCCTGCGGCATCGCATCGAGCGCCGCGATGAAGTAGGCCTCGCGGTAACCGGCGTTGTCGTTGTTGCCGTCCGGGTCGGTGAGGTCGACGCGCGCCACCGCACGCCAGTGCGGGTTCAGGGCGTGGTGGCCGTACAGGCTCACGCCCTGGGGCTCGACATCGGCCAGTGCTGCGCCCGCGCGCGCGTTCACGCGCCGGAAGAGCTCGATCGCAGCCGCATCGTCGCCGTGCTGCCAGCCCACGAGCGCCTTGGTCGTCCAGCGGTCGGCGGCCCCGCGCTCATCGTCGTAGTCACCGCTCGCTTCCACGATCACGTCGCCGACACGATAGGGCAGCGAGAGTGCGAACTTCTTGCCCACGGAGTTCTCGGGCTTCTGGCCATTGCCGTTCGACAGCATCACATGCCAGCCGAGCGGATGCGCGGCGGTGGCGGCCTGCTGCAACGCCACGCCCATGTCGGTGGCGAACCCCAGCCCCTGCAGATCGAGCACCGTCTTCTCGAGCGAGCGGTAGCCCCAGAGCCCTTCGGCCACGGACCACGTCGGCGTGGGGGCGAGGCCCATATAGAGGTCGCCGGCACGTCCCAGATGCGACCAGCGCAGCCAGACCTGCTTCAGGTACGTGGCGGTCTTGCCCTTGCTGGTGAGTTCGTTGTCGTCGGCCTCGAGCTGGACGCGTGCGGCGAACACGCTGTCGAGGTCGTGGTCCACGGTGAGCTGCACTCGCCGGAACCGGAACGACGAGCTGTCGGCCGGCACCGCGGTGCCGTGCAGCTGGTCCTGCGCATCGGCGAACACCATGCCCGAGACGCGGGGCGATGCGCCGTGGGCGGGCGCGGCCAGCGGGAGCGAGCCCGCCATCATGAGGAGCGCGACAAGGAGACGGCCACGTGACATCGTGGACCTCCGTGAGGTTCGAGGATCGAGTCGACGACGATCACGCTGGGGTCCGGGGAGGCACTCCAACCGGGGCGGCAGCGACCAGCACTATCGCGATTCCTTCCAGAACGCGCTATGACGGCTATCATATGGAGTGGGGTTCTCGCGCCCGAGCGTCCGGCCCGTCCAGAGCCGCAGGCACAGAAGCCGTTCAGGTCAGGAGCGCTCCGTCCCGATATTCCTCCCATTCCCGTCGCCCCCCCCTTGGCGCGGCGGGCCGAGCGGCCGTTCTGGCTCTGTCATCTCGGTGTGAATCGCCGCACGCGGCATTGCGCTGTCCGGCCTCGCGTGCTACTCCTGCCGCAGTTCCCGAATGACTCCCCGCGCATCCACGAAAGGATTCGTCCATGCTGCGTCGCGTACTTCTTGCACTCCTGACCCTCGCGGTGATCCCGGCCGCTGCGTTCGCGGCCCCGTTCGCGGCCTTCGGTCCCCAGCTCGGTTTCAGCCAGGGTCCGGACCAGTTCGTCGTCGGTGGCCATCTGCAGTGGGGTGACGTCGCCCCGCAGCTCGATTTCGTCCCCGGCCTCGACCTGGGCTTCGGCGACAACACCACGCTGGTGTCGCTGAACGGCGACTTCCACTACCGCATCGACACCCGGACGCAGTGGCAGCCGTACGTCGGTGGCGGTGTCGGCATCCACTTCATCTCGTTCGACAATGCCGGTCCCGGCATCGACGACAGCGATACGCAGGCCGGCGGCCACTTCATCGCCGGTGCCGACGTGGCCACGAAGGGCCGCAGCCGGTTCTTCGCCGAGATCAAGCTCGGCTTCGGGGACTCGCCCGACTTCAAGGCGCTCGCCGGCTGGAGCTTCAAGGCTCACTGAGCCGCATCCGCTGCTGCCGATCCTGACGGCCCCGGGGGTTCGCCCCCCGGGGCCGTTGCCTTGCCGGCTCCGCGCTGGGCCTGCGCGCTGCCCCGCTGGCGCGTTCCTCAGGACGCGTTCCCGTGCATGCGCCGTGCGGTCTGGCCTATGCTCGCGCTTCGCTGACCGTGCCCTGGAGGATCGCCCTTGCGCCGTGTGATCGCTGTGTTGCTGCTGGTGTGCTGCGCGCCATTCGCGCCGTGTGCCCATGCCGAGGCCACCCCCGAAGCCGAGAGCGTGATCCAGCGCTACCTGGAACGCACGGGCGGGGCCGCGGCGTTCGCGGCCGAGTCCACGAGCTACGTGCACGCCAAGGTGTACGCCTTCGGCTTCGAGGGCTCGTTCGCGTCATGGACGTCCAGGCCCGCACGGCGCTACACGCGCACCGAACTGGGACCGTTCAAGTTGTCCGAGGGCATCGATGGCGCCACGGGCTGGCGCACCGATCCCACCACCGGCGTCGTGCGCGCGCTGTCCGACCACGACCTGGATGACGCCCTCGCGAGCGCGTGGTTCGACCTCGAGCGCTGGGCCGAGCCCGGGCAGGGCGGTGGCCGCGTGCGTGTGGCGCGCGCCGACAAGGACTCGCTCGGAACCGTGACCGTGCTCGAGGTGACGCCGCCCGACTTGGCCGGCGGCGGCCGGTCCGTGCGCTCGCGTTTCCTGTGGTTCAGCGACGTGAGCGGCTACCTGGTGCGCGTCGACGCGCGCTCGGACCAGCGCGAGACGACGACGCTGTACCAGGACCATCGCGCGCACGCCGGGCGCGTGCGTTCGTTCGTCAACGAGGCGGGCATCGCCAGCATGCCCGCGAACCACGTGCGCTCGGTGGCCGACACCCAGCTCGTCAACATCGATGTGTCGGGGCAGCCGTTCCGCGCCCCGCGCGAGCAGGCCACCGCGCTGCGCTGGTTGCAGCAGAAGGGCACGGCGCGGCTGCCGTTCGAGTACCGGGCCCGGCATGTGTGGCTCAAGGCCAGCCTGAACGGCGGGCCGCCCGAGCACTTCTTGTTCGACACCGGCGCGACGGTCACCGTGCTCGACAGTGGTTGGGCCGCCGAACACGGGTTGCGCACGCAGGGCCACATGCAGGCCGCCGGCGCGGGGGCGGCCGGCGGAGCCTCGTTCACCACGCTCGATTCGTTGCGCGTGGCGTCCGCCAGCGGTGACGGCTTCGTGCTCGCCGACGTCCAGGCGGCCGTGCTCGACGTGAACTCCAGCTTCGAGCCGCTGTTCTGGCGGCGCATGGCCGGCGTGATCGGCTACGACATCATCAGCCGGTTCGTGGTCACCATCGACTACGACGACAGCGTGCTGGTGCTGCACGACCCGGCCACCTACTCCTACCGTGGGCGCGAGAAGCCGCTCCCCATGGTCATGAACGGCACCGTGCCCGCGCTGAAGGGCACGTTCGAGGGCACCGATGAGGGATTGTTCCGGCTCGACGTGGGCAGCAGCAGCACCGTCGACGTGCACGCGCCGTTCGCGCGTGCCAAGGCGCTGCGCGGCCGCATGGGGCGCACGCTGCGCGTGGATGGCATGGGCTTCGGCGGCACGTTCACGTCCGAGATCGGACGGCTGCGCAGCATGAGCCTGGGGCCGTACGAATGGGACGACCCGATCGTGGTGGTGTCCAACGCCACCGAGGGTGCCTTCGCCAGCGAGGACTTCGCCGGCAACATCGGCAATCGCATCCTCGAGCGCTTCCGGGTCACGCTCGACTTCCGGCGCCGTGAAGTGATCCTCGAGCCCGGCAAGCACTACGCCGATCGCGACCGCCTCACCCGCGCCGGCGTGCTGCTCACGCGCATGAACGGCGTCGTCACCGTGGGCAGCGTGCTGCCCAACTCCCCGGGCGATCACGCCGGACTCATGGCCGGCGACGAGGTGCTCGCCATCTTCGGCCGCCCGATCGCCCAGTGGGACCTGCCCCAGGTGAGCGCCCTCCTCGACGACGGCGAGATCGGAGCCAAGTTCAAGGTCCGCATCCGCCGCAACGACACCGAACGCACCCTGAAGCTCAAGCTCGCCGAAGTCGTGCGCTGAGCCCAGCCGAGTCGTTTCCGCCTTCCGCAGCGCGCGGGCGGGGCGTAGACTCTCTGTCCCGTCCTCCGACCCGCACCCCGTAGGAGCCCCCGATGACCACGAGCGGCGCCCGCCGCGCGGCCCAGGCTGCGTTCGCGATCCTGTGCCTGTGCGCCGCCGCTGGGCTGTCCGCGTGCTCCAAGCAGAGCCCCATCCCGCTCGGCCCCAACACGCGCCCCACGCTCGAGGTCACGCAGGCCCCCGTTACCGCCACGCAACCGTTCTTCTATGCCTATGAGTTGCGCTGGGCCGGCTTCGACGCCGACGGCCGCATCGACCACTTCCGCTACTCGATCGATCCGCCGACCACCGCGAACTCCGAGACCGTGTGGGTGAGCACGCAGGAGAACCGGCAGTCGTTCCTGTTCCGGTCCGACAAGCTCGACACACTCACGGACCAGACCGCCGAGGGCTTCCACACGATCGTGTTGCAAGCCATCGACGATCGCGGCGACTTCTCCGAGCCCGTGTCCCGTTCGTTCACGTCGGTGACCATCGCACCCACGCTGCAGATCACGCAGCCCACGCCCAACCACCTGTTCTCGCCCACGTTCGGTCCGTCGTTCCGCCTGGCGTGGAAGGGTACGGATCCCGACGGACGCACCACGTCGCGCCCGGTGAAGTACAAGTTCAAGTTGTTCCCCGAGGGCGGACCCGAGTTCGACTTCCTCACGCTGCTCGTGAACCCCGACTCGTTGCGCCGGCGCTACGCACCGCGGTTCTCGGAGTGGGACTCGGTCGGCGGCGACACCACGGCGGTGGACTTCCGAAACCTCGTGCCCAACCGGCGCTACGTCGCCGCGGTGGTGGCGTTCGACGAGGTCGGTGCGTATTCGCCGATCATGAACCTCGACATCAACATGCTGTTCTTCAACGTCAGCTTCGCGGGCCTGCTCGGCCCCAAGTTCACCGTCTTCAACGAGAGCCTGTTCTACACGTTCCCGAGCGGCGGCTTCTCGCTCGATCCCTCGGGGTTCCTGCGCACCGAGGCCCCCGCGGGCCGGCCCATCCACTTCAACTGGAGCGCGACCACGGCCTCGGGCTCGTTCGTGAGCGGCTACCGTTGGATGCTGGACGGCAACGTCAACGACGAGACGCCCCGTGACGACGAGAACGCCGACACCCAACGCTGGAGCCGCTATTCACCGCTCCTGACCGCCGTGGACCTGCCCGGCATCGTGCCCGCGGGGCAGAGCGAGACGCACACGCTCTACCTGGAGGCCATCGACAACAACAAGCAAGTCAGCCTGGCCGTGGTGCAGTTCACGGTGGTGAAGGCCCTGCTCGATCGCGAGCTGTTGTTCGTGGACGACACGCGCCTTCTGGGCGACCGCACCGGCACCGCGGGCTGCGTGGCCGCACCGCGCGGCGTGTGGCCCACGGCGGCCGAACTCGACACGTTCTTCTTCGCGCGCGGTGGACGGCCGTGGCGCTGCTATCCCACGGGCACCGTGTCACCCGTCGGCATCTTCCAGGGCTACGACTTCGACACGCTTGGCACGCGTTTCCTGCCCAGCGGCACGTTGTCGCTGGCCCAGCTGAGCCGCTACCGCCACGTGGTCTGGTACACCGACAACAAGGCTTCGCTCAACATCAACGAGCCCAACATCACGCAAGACCCCATGTCGGAGTTGCGCTGGCTGTCGTCGCCCGGCCGCAGCAATCCCATTGGCACCTACGTGCAGCAGGGTGGGCAGCTGTGGTTCTTCGGTGGTGGCACCGCGAGCTCGCTGCAGCGCAACTGGGAGAAGGTCGGCAGCCAGTCGGATATCTACTCCAGCACCGACGGCGAGTTGGTGCCGGGCCGGCTCATGTACGACGTGTTCGGCTGGCAGACCGAGATCACGGCCAAGTCCATGGCGCAGGCGACCCTGCCCCAGCACACGATCGGTCGCACGCCGGCCTCGCCGGATTACTCGTCGCTGCCCGAGTACCTGTTCGAGAAGTCCTTCGACACGGATCCGATCGAGCTGTACGCCCCGAATCGCACCGGGAGCAGCGATTTCTACCAGACCGCGCACATCGCCGAGGGGCTCACGAAGCCGCTCGCACTGGTCGAGGACGTCGATCCGGATCCCTCCAACATCCAATTGGAATCCGTGCTCGACACGCTCTACGAGTCCGTGGGTGGCTCGCTCGGCAGCGCCCGGCCCGTGATGACGTTGTGGCATGGCGGTGACGGCACGCAGCGCCAAGTGTTCACGGGGTTCCAGCTCTGGTACTGGCGTCGCGAGCAGCAGATCGCGATCGCCGACTGGGTGTTGCAGAAGGCCTGGGGCCTGCCGCGCCGCAACGTCCCGCGCTAGCCCGAAGCGGCTCGAACCGCCGGCCTTGCGGCCGGCGCGTTGCGCACGCATCCCGGCGGCGCGCCGCGGCGCGCCGCCGGGATG
>JBEBGT010000348.1:0-4296 GCA_040081365.1 Candidatus Eiseniibacteriota bacterium
CCAAGGATCCCGTCTGGACAGTCGATCCCGCCGAGTGTGACGCCAATGCGATCTTCACCGACTTCCGTGCCGTTGGCATGGACATCATGACCACCTGCTCCCTGTATGAGGCCGAGATTGGACGGCGCCCGGACGGCAGCTTCGCGAGCCACGCCGCGCTGCCCCCACTCGCGATGCTCGAACGGTACGAACTCGCCTTCCCCGGCTCGGCGGAGCGGATCCTCACGCTGGCCGAGTCACAGCAACGGATCCGTCATCGCGCCGAGGAAAGTGCGATCCGCGCTGCCCTCGCGAGCGAACGCCGCGGCCAATGGACGGCCTTCATCCTCCTTCTCGCCGGCATGGGCACGGGCGTGTGGCTCACCAGGAGCGGCCACGGCGTGAGCGGACTCATCAGCAGCCTCATCCCGCTGGGCGCAGTCGCGGGAGCGTTCCTCCACTCGCAGGCCCGCCGCGAGAAGACGCGCCTGTGGAAAGGCAACGCACTCCAACGCGCCCAGACGGGCCCTCCGGCCTGACCCGGTGTTGCCGACGCTGCACCGGCGTCGCTCCGTGACGCCCGCATGGGGACCCAGACCTGTTGTTGTCGGCCAGGATCCCCTGCAGGGTTGCACTGCACGACTCGCATGACCATGGGCGACAGGCAGAGGGCGTTCTCATTGGTCTGGTTCTTCTGCGAGCGGCCTGCGATCACCTCGCCAGTATGACCTTTCTCACCTGGCTGAGGCGCCCGACGCGAAGTCGCACGAATACCACGCCAGGGTGCACTCGACTCCCAGATCTGTCATGCAGGTCCCACTCCACCTCGGCAGGCACTTCCGAGGACCCCGCGAGCTCCACGGAGTGCAGCACGCGCCCTGCGAGATCGAGGAACTCGAGCGAGCCAGCTCGTTCCGACCCCATGGCGTAGCGCACGCGGACCCCGTTCGTGGCTGGAACCGGCCCGATCCAAACGAACCCAGCCGCGAGCGGATTGCCAAAGGGGGGCGGCGCATCCGTGACCGGTGCGCCCGTGGTCAGGAACGGGCAGTAGTTCACGAAGTCTGTGACACCCACTCCACCGCCCGCTGGATTCGAGCACGGATCGACCACAGAAGGATCGGCAGGACCTGAGGAGGCACCCCACCACGAGTTACTCGCGATCACCGTGATCGTGTTCGTGCCATTACTGACGCCCGCCTGTGCGCTCGTTCCGAAGAAGCTGCAGGAGTCCAGCCGCGCGTTCGAGGCCAACGATCTCACGCCGGTCACCGCTCCGCTCAGGTAGAAGTGCGAGTTCTTGACCAGCACGTTGGGGACCGCCTGCGTGCCGGTCGCATTGATGTAAAGCTGCCCGAGCCCGCCCGCGCCCCCATAGGTGAATATGGCTCCATCCACGACGCTGGCGTTGTTCGCCCCCGCAAGTTCCAGTCGAAGCCAATCTCCTGCAACTCCAGTGGATGGACCGTCCCCATTCGTGTCCCCCCACCAGTCGTCGTCACGGATCGACGTGAAGATGACCGGCCGCAGCGGATCGTTGTCGACCTTGCCCTGGATGTTGAGTGTGCCCTGCACCAACAGCCGCACTCCGGAGGCCATCTTGAGCACACACCCACCCTGGATCGCGAGCGTCGCACCCGCTGGAACCGTCACCGAGCCAGCGAGGTAGTACACCATCGGGACGGGGAGACGCGGCATTGTGATGGCGCCAGATGTAGTGCTGCCTTGCACGCGTATCGCATCGAATCGGCCATTGCGGGAGTTCGCGATGGAGTTATGCGTGACCAGCCCGACAGCGGCTCCAAGTGTCGCGTCGACCTCGAAGGTTGTGTTATCCCGCAAGAGGTTCGCCGTGATCGCTGAACCCGTCGACGTGCCTGTCAGCTCGAGCCCATAACCCTGGTTGTCCCGGATGACGCAGCGCGTGATCGTCGGCTGGGCGTCCGCCACCAGCACGCCGTAGCCATCCGGGTTCCCGCCGAAGCGCACGATGCAACTGTCCAGCACCGTCGAAGCATCGAGCGTCCCACTCTCGAACCGCAGGTTCTGCCATTGGTTCGGGGCACCCGCCGTCGCCGTGCCGTCGTTGTTGGTGTCCCCCAGCGTGTCGTCCTGGGTCGAGGTGAACACGACGCCCTTCGCCCGCAGACCACCTGCCACCCCACCCGTCCCCGTGCGCAGGTACGTACTCGAGCCGAGCTTGAGCACGGTCCCGTCCGCGATCGTCAGCACCGGCCCCCCGGCGCCCGCGATCTCGAACGACGTCCCACCCGAGGTGTAGTAACAGAACCCCGGCGCCGGCTTGGGTAGCGTCAGGTTCGTCGTCAGCGTGGAACTCTGCACGTGGTAGGCGTTCAACTTGCCGTCCACCGACGGCGTGATGGTGTTCTGCGTCGCCAGGTTCCCGATCCCCTGCAGCGTCGCCGAGATCTCGAATGACGTGTTGTCGCGCAGGAGATTCGACGTGATCAGCGCGCCCGTCGAGTTCCCCTGAAGCCGGAGCCCGTAACCCTGGTTGTCCCGGATCACGCAGCGGGTGATCGTCGGCTGCGCATCCGCCACCAGCACCCCATAGTCGTCCGGGTTGCCACCGAAGCGCACGATGCAGCTGTCCAGCACCGTCGAAGCATCGAGCGTCCCACTCTCGAACCGCAGGTTCTGCCATTGGTTCGGGGCACCCGAACCAAGGCCGTTGTTCGTCGTGTCCCCCAGCGTGTCGTCCAGGGTCGACGTGAACACCACGCCCTTCGCACGCAGCCCGCCGGCCACACCGCTCGTCCCCGTTCGCAGGTAGGTGCTCGCACCGAACTTGATCACGGTCCGATCCGCGATCGTAAGCACTGGGGCACCTGCACCGGCGATCTCAAATGCGTCGCTATTGGAGGTCACATAGCAGAAATCAGGGCCTGGAGCCGTGAGGGTGATCGAGGCTGTGAGCGTCGAGCCACGCAGCCAGATCGCATTGAAGTGCCCATCTGCTCGTGGCACGAAGACGTTCGTCGAAAACACACTCGCCACTTGGGGAATCGTTCCGTGCACGGGGTAGGTCCCAAATGCCTGCACGTTGCAGCCGGAGAGAGTGAATGCCGCCGTGGTGGCGAGCTCGAATCCGCCCCACTGCGTGAAGCTCGGCGTCACGTCGAAGGTGGTCGGTGAGAGCTGGGTACCCGAGGCATTCAGAGTGCCATTGACGACAATCGAGACGCCGCCCTTGATCCGGACCAGTGTACCGGGCTGGATGGTGAGCGATGTCGCAGCGGGAATCGTGAATACGACTCCCGTCGGAGGCTCGATCCAGAACTCGGTATCGACGATGGTCCCACTCGGTCCCCAAGTGGCGCTTGCGGCCAGCGAGTTCGAAGTGATGTGGGTGATCGCGAACACAGGCGAAGCGCAGCCGAGCAGCAGCACAATGAGTAAGAGACAAATGGCCGGCACATGCACCTCCGAAGCGGGAGCGGGGGGGGTAAGGACCTCGGGGGACGTGAAATATCATTCCAACAACGGCAGAATTCCACTGAAATCGACCAATTCCGCAAGAGCACCAACGGATCTCACCCGGCCCGGCCCGGCCCGGTACTCCGAACGGCCCATGCCCGGATGCGCGGATGCAGGGCAATCGAACCGGCCCCATCGAGGCAGCGCTGGCGGGAGGGGGATCCGGGTCCGCACTCGACACTGGCGAGCAGTTACCCGCAGGATCTGAAGCCCACGAAGCTCGGCTAGGTCGCCGAGACGGCTGCCAACATCGCCGCCAGTGCCCGCACGGCGCGTGAGCGATGCGAGTTGGCGTTCTTCTCGGCCTCGCTCAGCTCGGCGTAGGTACGCGTCTCGCCCGCGGGCACGAACACGGGGTCGTAGCCGAAGCCATTGCTGCCGCGCGGCGACTCGATGATCAGCCCTTCGAGCACGCCCTCGGCGTGCAACTCGCGGCCGTCGGGCCACACCGCCACGCACGCGGTGCGGAAGCGCGCGCTGCGCTGCGTGATCGGCACGCCGGCCAGCTCGCGCAGCAGCTTGGCCACGTTGTCGGCGTAGGTGGCGTGGGGACCCGCGTAGCGCGCGGCGTACACGCCGGGCTCGCCGCCCAGCGCGTCGACCTCGAGCCCGGTGTCATCGGCGATCGCGGGCAGGCCCGTCAGCACAGCTGCCGCGCGCGCCTTGATGAGCGCGTTCGCGAGCAACGTGGTGCCGTTCTCCTCGGGTGACTCCGCGCCCGGCCAGTCGCGCAGCGAACGCAAAGTGACACCCGGTAACGCGAGCAGCGCGTGCAGCTCGGCCGCCTTGTGCGCGTTGAACGTGGCGACGACGTAGGAG
>JBEBGT010000349.1:0-4289 GCA_040081365.1 Candidatus Eiseniibacteriota bacterium
CACGCCACCCACCGCCTGCTGCACCGGCAGCATGGCGGCCACGTGGTCGTAGTGCGCGTGCGTGGCCAACAGCCAGCGCACGTCGAGCTCGAGCTCGCGCACGAGGTCGATCACACGGCCGGGCTCAAAGCCCACGTCGAGCACGGCGGTCTCGCGCGTCGCGGCGTCGGTGATCACATAGACGTTGTTCCCGAACGGGCCCACGTCATGGAAGCTGCGGTTCTCGAGCATCGCTCCGGATCCTCACTTCAGGCGCTTGAACGTCTTCTGCAGCAATCGTGCGTCGTCCTCCATGCACGGACTCTCGCACACCACCCAGCCGCCCACACGCAGGTCCTTCAGCGCGCGCAGCAGTTCCTTCCAGCGGAACGCGGTCTCCTTCAGCGGCTCGTGCTTGCGCTCCCCCTTGGGCCCGAACTGGATGCCCGAGATGTGGATGTGCAGGCGGTCGAGCGCCGCACGGCCCAGCGCGCGCTCGATGGCGGTGAGCGTGGCCGCGAAGTCGTCATAGTCGTTGTGCGCGCCGATGTCGCGTGCATAGCGGTGCGAGAAGTCGATGCAGGGTAGCACCCCGGGCACGGCGGCGCTCCACATCAGCAGTTCCTCGAGCGAGCCCACCTGCGAGGCCTTGCCGGTGAGTTCGGTGCGCACGTCGATCGCGAGGCCGCGCTCTGCGACGTTGCCGGCGATGGTCGCGAGTTCCGCCTGCACGCGGGTCGCAGCCTCGGTGCGGTCGAGCTTGCCGTAGAAGCCGGCATGGAAGCAGAACGACTGCGCGCCGCAGCGCACGCCGAGCCGCGCCACCTCCTCGAGCCGCGTGCGGCTGCGCTCCACCACGTCGGCTTCGCCACACAGGTTCACGTAGTAGGGCGCGTGCGCGGTGAGTGTGAGGTCGTGCTCGCGCGCGGCGGCCGCGATCGCGTCGGCGGATTCATCGGACATCCTGACGCCGTTCACCCACGCCATCTCGAGATGGTCGAGCCCCAGCTCGCGCGCGCGCCGGATGCCATGCACCGTCCCGGGCTTGGCACTCGTGCGCGGGATGCCGCTGGTGCCGAAGCGCAGGTGCGTCACCGCTTGTAGCCGATCGTCCGCAGGAACTCCCGGCGCGTGCGCTTGTCGTCGTCGGTCTCCACGCCCTTGGGGCCGGAGCCGTCGACCACCCCTACCACGCCATGGCCCTGTTCGGTGGTGGCGACCAGTACCTGCACCGGATTGGCGGTGGCGCAGAACACGCGGCACACTTCCTGGCACTGCTTGATCGCCGGCAGGACGTTGATCGGGTACGCCCCGCGCAGCACGAGGAAGAACACGTGGCCGGCGGCCACGGCACGCGCCTGCGTCGTGGCGACCGCCACGAGTTCGGCGTCATTGCCCTCGGTGCGCACCAGGCAGGGTCCCGAGGCCTCGCAGAACGCGAGCCCGAACTTCGCCCCGGGCACCGTGGTCGCCACGATCTCGGCGATGTCCTCGGCGGTCTTGATGAAGTGCGACTGCCCCACCACGACGTTGCAGTCGGCGGGGAACACCAGCGGAACCGCGGACAGCTGCATGACGGCGACCTCCCGGACCCCGTGGGCCCTCAGAACGCCTGCGACGAACCGAACGAGAACACCGGCGAGCGCTTGCCGTCGCGCGACGGCGACAGCGGGAATGCGATGTCGAAGCGCGCCACCTGGTGCAGCGAGGCGTGCGGGAACGACACGCGCAGCCCCAGCCCGGCGTCATGATGCCACGGTTCGCGATCTCCGCCCGCGCCCCAGGCGCGGGCCGCGTCGACGAACACGGCGCCGCCGAAGCTGGCCAGGTCCCAGACGTCGCGCATCGCGACCCAGCGTGTCTCGGCGTTGAAGCGCCACAACTGCGTCCCGGCCAGCGCCTGCACCGGATAGGCGCGCAGGCCGTTGAGCCCGCCGACCACGCTCTGCACCTCGCGCGGGGCGCGGTCCGCGGCCTCGGACAGCGCCGCGACCACGATCGCCACGTCGCGCGCCGGCTGCTGCACCCAACGCGCCTCGAGCCGAGCCAGCGTCTCGCGCGGGCCGCCTCGCACGCGCGTCGACAGCCGGCCACGCACGTAACCGAAACCGAAGCGGCGCGTCTCCCGCCCGCTCTCGAGCCGGATCCGCGCCAGCCCTTCGTCGGCCGTGCTGCCGAACATGCGCAGCGCCATGCCCGACTCCATGCTGACCAGTGAACCCACGTCGAAGTCCTCGACCGAATCGAACAGTTCGATGCCGCGGCGCTCGATCCAATGCGGCCGCCAGAACGTCACGCGGGCGGCGAGTGAGCGCAGCTTCAGTTCCTCGGGCCCGCCGCTGAACGACACGGGGGCGTTCGGCTCCGGCACGGTGGTGCCGTACTTGCGGTCGTGGCGCGTGAACGCGAACGAGAACCGGCGCACCAATCCGTCGGGCACCCGGCGGCCGAACGCGTACTCGAGCTGCGCGAGCTCCTGTTCGAACGGGAAGCGCGCGGCGACCGAGCCACTCTTGAACAGCAGTTGATCGGCGCTCGAGCGCGATCCCGACACACTCCACGAGCGCGGATCATCGAGCGAGCGGAACGCGTCGCGCAGCAGCACGGCGTTGCTCACGCCGCCCGAACCCGTGCCCGCTTTGAACAGCGCCTCGAGCCCGGTCCCGAACAGCCGGCGGCCGGACAGCTCCGCGGTGCGGGTGTGCCCGGTGGGCTCGTCGCGGAACGCCAGCGAGACGCCCAGACCCAGGCCGAGCAGGTTGCGCTCGGTGAACCCGACCGAGCCGTACGTGCGGCCGCCACCGCGCTCCAGATTGAGCTCGGGTTGGGTCGTCCACTGGTCGTGCGTGACCACCAGCACGTCCACCGAGTCGCCCGCGAGCCGCGAGCCGATGACATCGGGTTCGATGTACTCGAGCTCGCGCAACAGCCGCTGCGTCTCGGCCACGCGGTCCGCGCTCCACGGCTGTCCCGGCGCGATGAGCAGTTGCGAGCGCACGGTGGCGGCGCGCGTGTGCACGTGCAGCTTGTTGGCGAGCTGGTAGAACGACCCGAAGCGGCCGGCCGGCACGGGATCGAAGATGTCGAGGCTGCGGATCTCGACCCGGCGGATCGGGGCGCCCTCGCAACGCGCGCGCACGATGCTGTCGCTCACGGGGCCATAGGCCATCACCGCCTCCCCCGGCGCGGGTACGGGCTCAGGCGCCACATTCACGAGCGTGTCGGAGTCCTGGGCCAGCAGGGTGCCGGCGTGCACCGGCCGCACGCCGAGCGCGAGCAGTCCGGCCAGCGCGGCGCCCGATATCCACCGGCCCGGACCGTGGGGCCCGGGCCAGCGACGGCGGAGGACGTCCCGCGCTACGAAGGCGGCGGGACTCATGACTCGGCGGGCCCGCCATGCTCCGAGCGCGCCGGCCCGGCCGCAAGCCGGATCGGTTCGTGGGGCGCCACGGGTCGGAACGGGTTCAACGCTTGCTTCCGATGCGGTCACGTGCGAGCTGGGCCTCGCCGCTCTGTGGGAAGCGCTTCACCAGGTCCTCGAACGTCTTCTTGGACTCCGCCATGCGGCCGAGCCGTTCCTCACAGAGCCCGAGCTTGTAGAGCGCCGACGGGGCCTTGTCGCCCTTGCCCCAGCGCGCGTCGACGCGGCCATACTCCACAGCCGCACTGTCGAACTGCGCCTGCGCGAAGAAGCACTCCCCCGCACCGTACTGCGCGTTGTCGGCGAGGTCGGTATCGGGGAAACGTGCGAGGTAATCGCGGTAGGCGGTCAGGGCGAGCGCATAACGGCCCTGCGTGAGGTCCTGCGTCGCCTGGTCGTACAGCTCGGTCGGGTTCGGCCCGGTGTTCGCCGGCGTCACCGGTGCGGTGACCGGAGGACTGCCGGGCGTCGTGCTGGGCGGCACCGGGTCGGCCGCACGGGGCGGCGCCTGACGCTCGGACGCGATGCGGAAGCGCGCCATGATGTCGTCGAGCTTGCCCTCGAGCCGGCCCAGCGTCTCCTCGGTCTCGCGACCGGTGCTCGAGGTGGTCGCGCGCGTGGCGTGCAGCAGGTCCTTCTGCTCCGACAGCTCACGGCGTGTGTCCTCGAGCATGCGTGCCGTGACGGAATCGCGCACCGCGATCACCTCGGCTTGCGTGCGCAGGCTGTCGAGTCCCGACTTGAGCAGCGTCATCTGCGCCGTGTAGCAGCCCGGCGCGCCCAGGCTCGCCACCAGCAGCACGCCGGCGGTGACGGCGCCGGTGGCCCGGCGCCGTCGCAGGTCGGCCGCCCTCATCGCGGGCTGAACTCCACGCGGCGGTTCTTGCTC
>JBEBGT010000350.1:0-4282 GCA_040081365.1 Candidatus Eiseniibacteriota bacterium
ATCTGGAACAGGCCATCGCGCGCTCGCCGGGTGACCCACGCGCCGCGTACTGGAAATACCTGCTGTGCATGACGCTGCGCCGCACCGGCGACTTCGAGCGGCTCGCCGAGCTGCTCGATCGCACGCTTACCGAGCCGCTGCCGGATCGCGAGCGCGCGCTGTTGCTCATGTGCCGGGGCGGCTGGCACATCCATCGCGGCGAGTTCGACGAGAACCTCCGTGTCATCGCGGACGCGCTGCGGTTGGCGGAGGCGTCGCGCGATCCGGAGGCGATCGGCATGGTGCTGCTGTCGCGTGCGGCCGCACTGCGCTGGAGCAGTCGAGACCTCGAGCAGGCGCTCGCCGACATCCTGCGCGCGGTGCGCGAACTCGGGACGCTACCCCAGCACGGTCTCCGCCTGCGCGCAGTGGCCACGCAGGCGCTGCTGCTCACCACATTGCACCGCCACCTCGAGGCGGATCAGGTCGCGGAAGCCGGTCTGGTGGAAGCGCGCGAGCGTCAGGCCCGATTGGCCGAGTTCGAGTTGTGCGAGGCGCTGGTGTCGATCCGCAGCGAACTCGGCCGCTGGAGCGAAGCCCGCAGCATCGCGCAGCGTATGATGCGCATCGCCATCGAGGAAGGGCTGCCCGCGGCGGCCGTCCAAGGACGCATGCATGCGGGTGCCATGAGTGTGCTCATGGGGGACACGACCGAGTTCATGCGTCATCTGCGCCGGACGCTGGCCTCGGCGCGCAAGCACCAACGTTACGCGGAGGCCCCGATCCTGCGCTTCCGTGCCACGGCGTTGCGCGATCGCGGCCAGCTCCGGTCCGCGGAGCGCGCGTTTCGGACCGCTGCCGAGCTGGCGGTGCGGGTCGGCGGCCTCTACGAACAACGCTGGAACGCCATCGAGCGTGGCACGTTGTTGGCGCGCGTGGGCCGCTGGCGGCAGGCGGCCGAGGTGTGGAAGCGGGGCTGGGAGCTCCAGCCCGAGATCGATTCGCCGACGGCGTGCCTGCTGCGTCTCAACCTGGCGCGAGCCGGGCTGCGGCTCGAGAGTCTCGAGTCCGCCGAGCGTGATGCGCACGAGGTCGCGGACTGGCTCGATCCGCGCCAGGGCGAATACGCCAAGACGCACCTGCTGTTGCTGCGGGCCGAGCTCGCCTTGGCGCGCTCCGATGCGAACGCGGCGCTGCCCCTCGTGCAGGAGGCGCTGGCGCGGTTCGCCCAGTTGCCGTCGCCGGCACGGCATGCGGCCGCGGCGGTCGACTGCAGCCGGCTCGCCACTCAGCGCGGGCTCGATGGCCAGCTCCCGGTGCACGAGTGGTTGGCGGCGGCCGCGGAGTCGTTCGGGCGATTGGGCGATCGGCGCGGGCGCGAGCAGGCGCTGGCGTCGTTGGTGGACTGGTACCGGCGGCATTCGCCCGCGGCCGTGCGCATGCGTCGCGACCGGGACCTGCTCCAGGTCGTGAGTCGGCTTCTCGACTCGATGTCCGACTTCGAGCAGCTCACTCGCGAGGCCATGCGGCTGGCCGTCGAGCAGCTCGATGCCGAACGCGGGGTGCTGTTGCTGGTCGCCGGCGACGGCGAGCGCGAAGACGACGACACGCTGCACCCCGTGGTCGAGTTCGGCGCGGTCGATGCCGAGACCCGCACGCATGCGCTGTCGTACAGCCGTGATGTGGTCCAGCGCGTGCGCCGCAGCGGCGGCTCGTTGGTGCTGCGCGATGCCCGGACCGAGGGCGACCGGTTGTCGCAGAGCATGGTCACACTCGGGTTGCGGTCGGTGCTATGCGTGCCGTTGTTCGTGGCGTCGCGGTTGGTGGGGGCGGTGTACCTCGACGACACCCGGCGCGCCGAGACGTTCGGCGACAGCGAGCGCACCCTGCTCGAGGGTTTCGCCGAGCTGCTGGCGCGCGCGATCGAGAACAGCCGCGGCCAGGAGCGCTTCCGCCGCGACTACGAACAGTTGTTCGATGAGAACCTGTCACTGCGCAAGGAAGCCAGCGTACGCTACCGACCGCACAACATCATCGGCGGCAGCATGGCGCTGCAGCGCGTGATGTCGGTGGTCGAGCGCGCGGCCGCCACCGCGAGCACCGTGCTCATCACGGGCGAGAACGGCACGGGCAAGGAGCTCATCGCGCGCATGCTGCACCATGCGGGTGCGAGGTCGCTCAAGCCGTTCGTGGCCGTGAACTGCGGTGCGATCCCCGCCAACCTGCTCGAGAGCGAGCTGTTCGGCATCCTGTCGGACATCGCCACCGGCGTGAAGGCGCGCCCCGGCCGCTTCTTCGAAGCCGACGGCGGGACGCTGTTCCTGGACGAGATCGGGGAAATGCCCATGCAGCAGCAGGTCGCACTGCTGCGCGTGCTGTCCGTGGGCGCGGTCACGCCGGTGGGCGGCGGTCGCTCGACGCCCGTGGATGTCCGCGTGATCGCGGCCACGAACCGTGACTTGGCGAAGGACATCGAGGACGGGCGGTTCCGGCAGGACCTGTGGTATCGGCTCAACGTGATCCCCGTCGAGCTGCCGCCGCTGCGCGAACGCCGGGCCGACATCCCGGCGCTGGCGCAGCACTTCGTGGCCAAGTTCGCCGCGCAGCAGCAGCGCGAGGCCCCCGAGATCTCGCCACCGCTCATGGCCGTGCTCATGCAGAGTGAGTGGCGCGGCAACGTGCGCGAACTGCAGAACTACATCGAGCGCCTCATGGCCATGACGGCAGGCAAGGTGCTGCGCCCGGACCAGCTGCCGCACGATCTGCAGAAGCGCGCCAGATCGCAGGGCCGCATCGACCGCGGCCGGACGCTGCGTGAGATGGTGGCCGAGCTCGAGCGTCGCCAGCTCCAGGAGGCACTGGAACGCCATGCCGGCAACCAGAGCGAGGCCGCCCGAGAACTCGGCCTCACCGAGCAGTCGTTGCGCTATCGCCTTCGCCGCTATGCACTTCCGCCGAAACGCCATTTTCAGCGAACTCGCTGAAAATGGCGAAAGCCCGAATTCCGGTGCTATAGCGCTGTGATTATAAGAGTTAAGCATATCACGTTTTTGTCATGCTCGCCGAAAACGGCGAAAATGGCTTGCGTGGTTGGAATGGCTCCGGTAGCGCTTGAGCTTCTAGTGTGTTCCATCACAACGAGTTGGCGGCATTCCGTGCAACTTGCATGACGCTGGCACGCCTCTGGCCTAAGGGCAATGCGGGACCCCCACCGCAACGTCTGCCCCCAGGAGGCCGTCATGATCCGCTCGCGTCTGGCTGTGCTCGCCCTCGCTTTCGTCCTCGCCCTGATCGCCACCGGTTCCGCCCACGCCCAGGGTGCTCCGACCTACGGTGGCTCGATCACCTACAACAAGCCTGTCGACGACGCCGCGCCGGCGCCCTCCCCGAACTTCCGCCCCGCGTTCGCCACCGTCATGAGCGGCGACAGCTTCGAACTGCGGCAGTGGTTCGTGGGGCGTGTCGCCCAGTCCATGGTGCGTCCCAACGCCCAACTCGCACTCAAGTCGCGCGCCCTCGCCAAGCGCGCGGCGATCCGGCTCCCGTAAGGTCATGACGGGTGTCCGGCGGGAGGAGCGGGGGGCGCAGGGGGTGCCCTCCGCCTCCCTTCTCAGGCTGAATCGGCATCTGCTGCCGAATGTCCTCGTGGTCGGCGGTGCGCCGGATGAGCGCGCCGCGATGGTGAGGACGCTTCACCGTCAGAGCCTCGTCGCGGTCTGGCCGCTCTGTGCGCTCGAGGCCCGCGGCCACGCCGCCGTGCTCGAGCGCGCTCTGCTTTTCTGGCTCGGGCATTCGTCGCGGCCGCCGCTGCTGGAGTGCGAGCGCGGCACGCTGTTCGTGGATGATATCGCGGCACTGCCGACCGGGGTGCAACGGCTGTTGCTCCGCCTGTCGCGTCGGGCCGAGGGCGTGCCGGCTGCAGCGCGGCGAGGGCCCGGTCCCGCCCGGTTCGCGGCGGGCAGCTCCACCGATCTCACCGACGAAGTCGCGCGCGGCCGGCTGCTCCCCGACCTCTTCGACTCCCTTGAGAAGCTGAGCATCCACCTGGGTCCCGCCCGGCGTGTGCAGAGCCCGCGCCTCGCGCCACTGGCCGGGGCCTTTGCGCCGCTCATGCCCACACCCGGGCTCGCATGACACGATGAACCTCAGGCCGGTGGGCCGGCGAGCCGGCCCACCGGCTCGTTCATGGTCGGGACGCTCGAGGACCGGACTCCTCCCCCGGGGAGTCCGGACTGATCCACGTTTTCCGGGGCGCGACTCATGGACCCGATGACGCGGAGGGGAGCAGCGTGATAACTTCGGC
>JBEBGT010000351.1:0-4273 GCA_040081365.1 Candidatus Eiseniibacteriota bacterium
CCCAGCGACGTGAGCGCCGCGCGCACGTCGTCCTCGTGCGGCGCCTTGAGCTTCGGCTTGCGCTCGTCCTCGCGCGCCGGTCCCGAGCGTGCCGCCGCGCGTTTGCGCGCGACGAAGTCCTTCCCGAAGCGGCGCTCGGCCTCGAGCTGGTTGTGCGCGGGGCAGAGCAGCCGCAGGTTGCCGGCCGTCGAAGTAGCGCCATCGGCGATCGGCACGATGTGGTCGTACTCGAGCGCGTGCCGGCACTCGCAGCGCTGGCCGCTCTCGGCCGCGAACGTGCAGCGACCGCCGTCACGCTGGTACACCTCGGCGCGCACGTCGGCCGGGATGTGGCGAGCATGCTTGGACGCGTTCGCGCGCACGGCGCGCGGCTCGCGATGCAGCCCGTGCTTGCGCTTCTCGAGCGCCACGATGAGCTGGTCCAACGCGCGGTCCAGCACGTCGGCGATCGCACCCGGCGCCACCGTGTGGCCCAGCAGCTCCTGCGCGCGCTGGATCTTCTCGCGCGTCGCGCGCGACATGGTGACCGTGATCGCGACGTGGTCCGCCGACAGCGGCTTGATGATCGCGGGCGCGGGAAGTGGTACCAACGCAACTGGCGATTCCGGGGCAGTCGATGGGCAAGCGGGCCCCGGGGCCCCTTCGAGTGATACTTGAAGTGCCGCACCCGAAGTGCCGGTGGCGTAAGCCACGGCCTCGAGTTCGAGCATTTCAGGGCGCGGGCAGCGATTCGCGATCAGCCAGTCCAGCTCTTCGCGGGACTTGCCCACGGCGGCGGCGATCAGGTCGTCGTGCATGCCCGACTCCAGCAGCGGCCCCAGCGTGAGCACCGCGCTCACCGTGAGCCGCCGGTCGGAGATCATGTCGAACAGCACCGGGCGAGCCCGGGCGATGCGCGCCGCGCGCAGGTACTTCTTCGCCACGTCCTCGGTGAACGACAGATCGCGCTGGCAGTAGTCCAGCATGGACGAGTAGCCCAGGTCGGAGTGCGACCGGCGCTCGTCGAACACGGCGAGGCAGGCGAGGAGCCCGGCTGTGGCGCCCGACTCCTGGCGCGAGTGGTGGCGGGCCTGGGTGGCGATGACCGGATCGCGCTGGCTGCTGATGCGCTCGAACAACATGCGGCACGCTCGCGACGGGGGCGAGGTGGCACGGGGGCGGCGTGCATCGACGTTAGCACGAGCGTTTTCGACCGCCGAGGATCGCGTGGCGTCGCGCGAATGCGCTCCGACACGAACGCGCTCGGGTCGGCGCTCGAAAGGCGCTCCCGCCGCGGCCATGGGCCGATGGGCGCAGCTCCAGCAGCGAGTCTCGGGGCGCACGCGCTCAGGCCCGCAATGGCTGTCAATCACATTCTTTCGGCATTGACTGAAATGTGGCTGGCGTTAGTATCGAGATTCCCG
Source organism: Candidatus Eiseniibacteriota bacterium (assembly GCA_040081365.1). Classification (GTDB taxonomy): domain Bacteria; phylum Eisenbacteria; class RBG-16-71-46; order RBG-16-71-46; family RBG-16-71-46; genus JAIOPA01. Next base: position 1,404 of record JBEBGT010000351.1, read on the forward strand.
CTTGCTGTGCGGACCGCACGGAACGGAGGACATCCCATGACCGAATCGAAACCGCAGGTCCGCTTCGATCCGTGGTTTCTCGTGTTCGGGCTCGGTTGGGTGCTGCACTTGGTCAGCATCGACCTCGTCGCCAGTCAGGACATCGCTGACCTGCTCGAGCGGTTCTCCGTCGGCTTCTACGCGGTCGCCGTGCCGATCGCGTGGTACCGGAAGGGCCGCGGCTGGGCGATCGGTTCGGCGCTTCTTGCGATCGCACGCGCTGCGCTGGGTGGCGACACCGTGAGAGTTCATTCGACGATGCACTTGACCCTGACGTGGTTGTTCATCGCGTTCACCACGGCGGTGATCGGACTGAACCTGGCGTTGTACTTCCGGTCGCGTTCCGCCGCATCATCAACCGCCGGGACCCCGAGCGGAGCGTGATCCGAACCGCTCGTCGCTCACGAGCAGCGGGCTGGCTGGCGGTTCTGACCATCGCTTGCGCGCCGCCGAACACCGCCCTCGCCGCCCCTCGCCCCGGCACGTGGCGGCTCGAGGCCGAGCCGCACCAGCCGCTCGACGTCGGCGTGCGTGAGCTCGGCATCGGCACGTTCCACACGCCCGGGCGGTTCTTCGCGGTCGGCTTCTGGCAGGGCGATGAGTTCACGGGGCTCGTGCGCCGGCCGGACGTACTCGACGAAGCGAGCAACGCACCCGTGAAGATCCAACTCCTGCTCGCCGCCCAACTCGACTCGACGCACCTCGGCACCAGCACACACCAGGAGGTCGACCCACGCACGGCCGGCGCGATGCTGTGGGAGTGGGCAGGCGGGGAAGGCGCTTCCGCATCGCAGAGTGAACGCGCTTCGTCCGGCTTCGCAGCGCCCGATACGTCCCGCGGTGTGTGGCGTTCGTGCGCCCAACCGGACCGAGTGCTCCAGATCATGCATGGCGCGCATGGCGAGACCAGGATGTTGGCCGCCGGGCGATTCGTGGCGACTGGCTTCTTCACCGGTGATCGGTTCACGGGAGTGCTCATCCCGCTCAACGACTCCGCCACCACAGCGGTTCGTGGCCCGCGGATGCTGTCGGGCCTGCTCAGCGGTGACGCCTCTCTGACGCTCAGCGCGAACGCCGACGTCCCGCCCGATTCGCCATCCGCCGAAGGGTGGATATTGACCGAACAGACGGTGAGTGCGTTCGCTGCCCGGTCGGACCGGGCCCACCGCGGCAACAGCCGAACGAACGGGTTACCGCAACCGGATGCGCGGCTCCCGGTGTACGGCGACTATGTCTTCGTCGAGGAACTCCCGGAGGCGATCAAGCGTGTGCCCCCGCAGTACCCGGACGCCCCCCGCGAAGCCGGAGTCCAGGGCACGGTCATGGTCCAGGTTCTCGTGGACACGCATGGCAAAGTGCTCGACACCCGCGTCGTGAAATCGATCCCAGGGCTGGACGAAGCGGCGACCGACGCCGTGAAGCAGTGGGCGTTCCGCCCAGGCATGGCCAACGGTCGACCAGTAGCCTGTTGGCTCGGCGTGCCGGTGAAGTTCAGCCTGCACTGAGAGTGATGGAGCGAGCGTGCGACTTCGAGTGAGCCGATCAGCGCGGATGATCACCATCGTGAGTCTGTTTGCGGGTGTGCTCGCGGTCAGCCTGACGCCCCAGCTCGCACAGTCCGCGAAGCCCGCCGCTCGTGCCCGCGTCATCACGCTCCCGGTGGCCACGCTCGAGTACGGCGACCGGCCGGATCGAATCCACCGTGTCCTGGACGATCTGGGCTGCTGCCGCGAGGGCGAGCACGAGATCCCGACGCTCGCCGTGAGCGCGAACGAGCTCTACTACTTCGAGTCGCAGGGCTTCGGCGACTCTGCCATCAAGCACATCCGCATCGATGCGCGCGGGAAGGCGAGTTGCGACACGATCCCGTTCCCGCGCGTGGACGGGGTGCCCGTGAGGGCGGAGGCAGCGCACATCGCGCCGGACGGCGACCTCTATGTGTTCGGGTACACGAACGAGTGCGAGTCGAGGGGTTACAAGAACTGCGACCTTCCGTTCATGTTCGTGCGGCGGGCCGGGCAGTACACATGGGAACGCGGCGAGCGCCTCTGGCGGGGAACCGAGTTCGCGCCTGCCGACCGGTACCGGCTCGAGTCCGATGGCCACGGCGGCGTGCTCCTCTATGATCCAGACCGGTCCTTCGGGCTGTCCACGCCGCTGCGCGTGGCGCAATCCGGCCGCCTACTGCCCCGGGCCGAACGCGTGTCGCTTCAACCCCGCCTGCTCTCGGGCGGGGGAGTCACCATCGTCCCGGCCGACCCCGGGTGGTTGGAGATCCGGGCCGAGTCCGACTCCACACTCATCCGCAGAGTGAGCGATCGGGAAGTCTGCGAAGCCTTCGGCTTCGACTCCGCTGGGAACTTCTACGGCAGGGTGTGCGACACGCGACTCTGGATCGCGCGGATCGACCGGGCGGGTCGGGACTCCGAGCGGATCCCAACCGACTATGACCCGAAAGTCGTCAGCTACCTGACCCACCCGGCGGTCGCCCCGGACGGCACGCTGTTCCTGGTGGAACTGCACGAGCGCCAGCTCGTCATCCGCCGCTTCCGATTCGAGTAGGGCCGAACCCGCGGCCATCGACTCGGGCCGAGAGCCCCCCGAACCTTCCCCTTGCCACCCTCGCCGTCCCGAGCTACCTTACTGCACATCTGTTCACCTGCCGTCCGCCCGGTGTTCCCGGCCGCCCGGCAGCCAAAGCTGACGCCACGCGCCTCCGGCAGACCGGGTCCCGCGACCCGGTGGGAAGGACCCCATGCTCGAACGCCTCGTCATCCGAGACCTCGCCCTGGTCGAACGCGCCGAGATCGCGTTCGGCGACGGGCTGCATG
>JBEBGT010000352.1:0-4270 GCA_040081365.1 Candidatus Eiseniibacteriota bacterium
GCCAAGGATGGGCGCGGCCGCAAGACCTCGGCGGCGAGACCGTCCGCGGTTCCGGTGGCCGCGCTCACGGCAAGCGACGAGGACGGCCGCGACCCGCTGCAGCTGTCGGCGAGCGAGAACGCCGACCTGTGCGCCGGTTGCACGCGCTGCTGTGACACCGTGAGCATCGAGATCGACGCGCCGCGCAGTGCGTGGGAGTACGACCAGTGGGTGTGGGTGCTGCACCACCGCTCGCTCGAGGTCTACGTCGAGAAGCCGGAACGCTGGTTCCTGCACATCGAGACGCGCTGCAACATGTTGAACGAGCAGGGCCGCTGCAGCATCCACGGCAGGCATCCCATCCTGTGCCGCGAGTACGACCCGCGCGTGTGCGAACGCCGGCTGCCGCTCTTGGACATCGTGGCGTGGTTCAAGGACGCCGGCGAACTCGAGTCCTGGCTCGCCGCCAAGCGCCCAGCCCATTGGAAGCGGCTGTTGGACTGGCGGAAGTCGAAGATCCGCGCGGGCGAGAAGGCGAACGCCCGGCGCGTGAAGCTCCCAGCGGCCGCACTGATCCAGATCGCCGAAGCCGGCGGCGCGGGCCACGAGCCGGCCACGCACCTGCCCGAGCGCAAAGTGGCACGCAAGCGGCGCTGACCCTGCCGCGGCCCGCAGCCGATACTCCCCCGGAGGGCGCGAGGACCGTGACCGTGCCGGGCATGGCATGTCGCAAGCGGAGGACGAGGTGGCAGCGAGAAACGTCCAGCCGGACCGCACGTACGTGCTCGACACCACACCCGTGTTCTGGGGGCTCACCCCCGCACGCGTGACGCGCGGGTTCGTGGTGGTGATCACGCTCCTCACCGCGCTCAGCCTGGCCGAGCAGTACGTGATCCACCAGCTCGGCCGTGCCGACCTCGAGGAGTACCTCATCGCTGTCGACCTCGACGCCGAGGGGAACCTCCCGACCTGGTACTCGTCCATGGCACTGCTGTTCGCGGCCGTGCTGCTCGGCACCATCGCCGCGCAGGTGCGACAGCGCAAGCAGCGCTGGGTCCGGCACTGGCAGGCGCTGTCGGTCCTGCTCACGGCCATGTCGATCGACGAGATCGCGCAGCTGCACGAGCACCTCGGGCACCTGCACGAGCTCTGGAAGACGCACGGCATCTTCTACTTCGCCTGGGTCATCCCGGGAGCGATCGCGGTCCTGCTCACGGGCCTCGTGTTCCTGCGCTTCCTGCTGCACCTGCCCGCCTCGACCCGCAATCGCTTCCTGCTCGCGGCCGTGGTGTTCTGCGCCGGTGGGCTCGCCGTCGAGGCCATCAGTGGCTGGCGGGCCGAGACGATGGGCATGAACAACATGACCGCTTCGCTCATCGCCACAGTGGAAGAGGACCTCGAGATGATCGGCGTCGCGATCGCCATCGTCGCGCTGCTGCGCCATATGGCGGCCGAGCGCATGAGCGTGTTCGTGAGCGCGGAGCCGAAACCGGAGCGTCTGGCGGACATCCGCGACACCTGGCCGCACAACCAGGTCTGAAGTCCGCGCGAGGCGGCGTCAGCCGCCGAAGCGCCGCTTCCAGTCCGCCAGACGCTGCAGGGCTTCGAGTGGCGTCATGCCATCGGGCGACAGCCGGCGCAGTTCCTCGGCCAGCGGATGCTCGGCGGGCATCGCGATGTCGAACAGCGGTAGTGCTGCCGGGGCGGCCTCGCGGCGTGCGCGCTTGGGTACTGTCTTCTCGAGCTCTTCCACCGTGCGCTCGCTCTCGAGTTCGGCCAGCACGACCTTCGCGCGCTCGATCACGCTCTCGGGCAGGCCGGCCAGCTTGGCCACGTGGATGCCGTAGCTGCGGTCGGCCGGGCCGTCGGCGATGCGGTGCAGGAACACCACTCCGTCTCCCCACTCCTTCACGGCGACATGCGCATTGGCGAGCCGGCCCAGCTTCTCGGACAGCTGCGTGAGTTCGTGGTAGTGCGTTGCGAAAATGGTACGCGGCCGCGCGCCGCGCGCGTCGTGTAGGTGCTCGGTCACGGCCCACGCCAGTGCAAGACCGTCATAGGTAGCGGTGCCGCGGCCGATCTCGTCGAGCAGCACGAGCGAGCGCGACGTGGCATGCCGGAGGATATCGGCGGTCTCGCTCATCTCGACCATGAACGTGCTCTGGCCCGCGCCCAGCCGGTCCGCTGCGCCCACGCGGGTGAACAACCGGTCGACAAGCCCGATCGTGGCCTGCGTCGCGGGCACCCACGAACCGCACTGGGCCAAGAGCACGAGCAGCGCGACCTGGCGCAGGTAGGTGCTCTTGCCGCCCATATTGGGGCCCGTGAGCAGCAGCACCTGGCGATCACTGGCATCGAGGCGCACGTCGTTGGCGACGAACTCGCCGCGCGGCAGCAAACGCTCGACGACCGGGTGGCGCACGCCCGTGGCCAGCAGCCGATCGCTGTCCTCGAGCACCGGGCGCGTCCAATCGAAGCGCGCGGCGGCTTCGGCGAGCGCGGCTTCGGCATCGAGCCGCGCGAGCGCGTCGGCCGCGCTCTGCAGGCCCGCCACGTAGACCGCCGTCTCGTCGCGCAGTGCCACGAACAACTCGTGCTCGCGGGCCTTCAGTTTCTCGTCGGCGCCCAGCACCTCGGATTCGCGCGCCTTCAACGCCGGCGTCACGTAGCGTTCCGCGTTCGTGAGGGTCTGGCGCCGCTCGTAATCGGCCGGCACCTTGTCGCGGTGCGAGTTCGTGATCTCAAGGTAGTAACCGAACACCTTGTTGAAGCCGACCTTCAAGCTCGGGATGCCGCTGCGCTCGCGCTCGCTGGCCTCGAGCTCGGCGATCCACTGCTTGCCCGAGTGCGACAGCGCATACAGCGAGTCGCGCAGCTCGTCGAAGCCGGCGCGGATGATGTCGCCGTCGCGCGCCACGGTGGGCGGCTCGTCCACGAGCGCGGACGTCAGGCGCTCGGCGAGCGCGGGCGGCACCACCAGGGCCCGTGCCGCGGCGGCGAATGCCTCACCCCCGCTGTGTGCGAGCCCCGTCGCCAGGTCCGGCAGCCGCACCAGGGCAGCGCGCAGCGCGCCCAGGTCGCGCGGCGTGGCCTTGCCGCAGGCCACACGCGCCGCCAGCCGTTCAAGATCGGGCAGCCCGCGCAGCGCCTCGCGGAACGAACCGCGCGGCGCCTCGGGTGCGAGCCACGCCGCCACGGCCTGCTGGCGCGCATGGATCGCGCCGAGCGAGGCGAGCGGGCGCTCGAGCCAACTGCGCAGCCGGCGCGAGCCGGCGGCGGTGACCGCCATGTCGAGGTGATACCACAGCGTGTGCGACGGCTCGCCGCCGGGCTGGGGCGTGAACAGCTCGAGGTGGCGTGCCGTGGCCGCGTCCAGCCGCAGCACGGCATCCTCGTTCCAGCGCTCCACGCGCGTCATCTGTGCGGCCAGCCCGCCCTGAGTGCGATCCAGGTAGTCGAGTGCGGCGGCCGAGGCCGCCAGTGCCAGCGGCAGGTCCGCGTGCGCGTCGGCCACCACGGCGCTCCAGCGTGCCGGCGGCCGTGAGTCGTCGAGGTAGCGCGCCACCGGCACGGCACTGCGCGCGCCCGGCAGGCCCGCGAGCGCGGCATCGAGCTTGGGTGCCACCGCGTCCTCGACCGGCGAGGGCACCAGCCATTCGGCCACGCGCGTGCGCGACAGCACGGAGCCGGCCTCGTCCCAGCTGCACTCCGCCAGCTTCATCTCACCCGTGGAGGCGTCGGCGAGGCAGAGCCCGAGCCGGTCCGGCCGCGGCCACAGCACGCCGAGGAAGTTGTTGGCCGCGCCCTCCAGGAACTGGTCACCAGTCACCGAGCCCGGCGTGAGCACCTCGGTGACACCGCGCTGCACCAGGCCCTTGGCCTGCGCGGGATCCTCGAGCTGATCGCAGATCGCCACCTTGTGCCCGAGCCGCAGCAACCGCGACACATAGCCATCGCGCTGGTGCCACGGGAAACCGCACATGGGAATCGGATCGGGGTCGCTCTTGTTGCGGCTCGTGAGCGTGATCCCCAGGAGTTGCGCAGCGCGCACGGCGTCCTCGAAGAACAGCTCGTAGAAGTCGCCCATGCGGAAGAACAGGAAGGCGTCCGGGTGTTCCTCCTTGGTGGTGAGGTACTGCTTCATGAGCGGCGTCTTGGCAGCCGCACTGGCCGCAGCACTGGCCGCCCCACCCGCCGCCGGCGTACTCACGTTCGGGCCGCGCTTCGTCATGGCTGCGCTCCGGGGTCGTTCGCCGGCAGGCCCAAGCGCGCGGCCCGAACGTGAGTACGC
>JBEBGT010000353.1:0-4269 GCA_040081365.1 Candidatus Eiseniibacteriota bacterium
ATGTGTATAAGAGACAGGTGGCGAGGAGTGGGTCACGCGCACCACGCTCAAGCCCACTTCGTCGGACGGCAAGGTTCACTTGGACATCTGCTCCAAGTGCCATCCGTTCTTCACCGGCAAGCAGAAGATGCTCGACAAGGCCGGTCGTGTGGATCGCTTCCGCAAGCGGTACGCCAAGGTCACGCCCGCGGACGGCGCCGACAAGACCGACAAGTAGCGACGCTGGAACGGCTCCCGTGGTGGGCGGTGTTCGCCCACACGGGAGCCGTGTCTTTTGCTCCTCGAGAGCTCCCCGCGCGTTGCGCGCGACCCCCACGCACTTCACGGAGGCTCCATGCCGTTCCTGCCCCTGGGCGGCCAGGCGGTGATCGAAGGCGTCATGATGCGCTCGCCGACGCGCGTGGCCGTGGCGGTGCGCCGAGCCGACGGCACGCTCGGCTACTACGAGCGCAGCTACGAGAGCATCACGCGCCGCATCAAGCCGCTCGGCCTGCCGGTGGTGCGCGGTGCCGTGTCGCTGTTCGAGACGCTGGCACTGGGCGTGGGCGCGCTCAACTTCAGCGCCGACGAGTCCTCGCGCGAGACCGAACCCGGCAAGCCCGAGGCCAAGCCGAGTGCCTGGATGGGCGTCGTGCAGGGGCTCACCGTGGTGTTCTCGATGAGCCTGGGCGTGCTGCTGTTCGTGGTGCTGCCCGCCAAGCTCACGGGCTGGCTCGGCTTCCACGATCGCATCGGCTTCGGTTTGGTCGACGGCGCGTTCCGGCTCACCGCGTTCGTGCTCTACCTGTGGTTGATCAGTCAGTGGAAGGAGATGGCGCGCGTGCTCGGGTACCACGGTGCTGAGCACAAGGCCATCCATGCGCTCGAGGCCGACGTGCCACTGACGCCCGAGAACGTGCAGAAGTTCTCGCGCTTGCACCCGCGCTGCGGCACCACGTTCCTGTTCCTGGTGGTGCTGGTGAGCATCGTGGTGTTCACGTTCATCGGGAAGCCCTCGAGCTTCGTGCAGCACCTCACGCGCGTCGCGTGCATGCCGTTGATCGCGGGCGTGGCGTTCGAGTTCATCCGGCTCTCGGGCAAGTACTTCGAGAACCCGGTGGTGCGCGCATTGGCATGGCCCGGCATGCAGTTCCAGCGGCTCACCACGCGCGAGCCCGACCTCGAGATGTGCGCCGTGGCCATCGCGTCGCTCGAGAAGGTGCTGGGCGACCCCGCACTCGAAGCCGCGCGCAAGGCGGGCGGTGTGAAGGAAGTGAGTTTTGTGCAATGAGCAACGCGCTCGATCCCACGCTGCTGCAAGCACTCGAACGCGTCGAGGCGCGCTTCGCCGAGCTCGACCGGCTGTTGTCCGAGCCCGACGTGGCCAAGGACCCGCGCAAGCTGCGCGACCTGTCGCGTGAGCGTTCGCGTTCGCTGAAGACTGTTGAAGTGGCCGCGGAGTATCGCAAGCTCGTGCAGACGATCACCGAGGACCACGAGGCACTCGCCTCGGGCGATGCCGAGCTGGCCGAACTGGCGCAGGCCGAGCTGCCCGAACTCGAAGCCAAGGCCGTGGCCATGGCGGCCGAGTTGAAGAAGCTGCTGCTGCCGCGCGACCCGGACGACGACAAGAACGTCATCCTCGAGGTTCGCGGCGGCGTGGGCGGTGAAGAAGCCGCGCTGTTCGCCGCCGACCTGTACCGCATGTACAGCAAGTTCGCCGAGGCCAGGCGCTGGAAGCAGGAAGTGATCTCGGTGACCGAGGCCGAAGCCGGCGGCTTGAAGGAGATCATCTTCTCGCTCGAAGGCGACGGCGTGTACCGCGAGATGAAGTTCGAGTCGGGCGTGCACCGCGTGCAGCGCGTGCCGGCCACGGAGGCGTCGGGCCGCATCCACACCTCGGCCGCCACCGTGGCGGTGTTGCCCGAAGTGGAAGACGTCGACATCGAGATCCGCGAAGAGGACCTGCGCGTGGACGTGTACCGCGCGGGCGGCAAGGGCGGACAGGGCGTCAATACCACGGACTCCGCCGTGCGCATCACACACGTGCCCACGGGCGTGGTGGTGACGTGCCAGGACGAGCGCTCGCAGATCAAGAACCGGGCACGCGCCATGAAAGTGCTGCGCGCGCGCTTGTACGACGCGCGGTTGCAGGAGGCGCAGGCCAAGTACGCCGCGCAGCGCAAGTCCCAGGTGTCCACGGGCGACCGCAGCGCCAAGGTGCGGACCTACAACTTCCCGCAGGGTCGCGTGACGGACCACCGCATCAACTTCACCATCTACTCGTTGCCGGCGTTCATGGAAGGCGACATCCAGGAGATGACCGAAGCGCTGCTGGTGGCCGACACGAGCGAGAAGCTGGCCGAGATGGCGGGTGGGGCGTAGGGCTGAACTCGGCCTCGCCGACGGCGTGGTTCTCGAGGTAGGCCCAGCGGCCTCGCGAGGAGGGCAGGGAGCGGAAATGGCCCAACGATCCTGGTGGTGGTTGGCGGTGGGTCTCGCACTGCTCGCAGCGCCGCTGCGCGCGGAGGAGCGGATCCTGTCGTTCCGCGCCGGGCTGATCGTCGACTCCCTCGGTGTGGTGACGGTCGCCGAGACGTTGCAGGTGAGAAGCGAACAGTGGCTGATCGATCACGGTATCTACCGCGACCTGCTCCGCTCCTCCCGCGACCGATCGGGCCGCACGCGAACCTGGAGCTATCGCATCATCGCAGCGGAACGGGCTGGGGTGGCGGAGCCCTACCACGTCGAGCAGGCCCGTGGTGTTGTCCGCGTGTACATCGGGGATCCCGAACGGAGACTTCCCGCCGGCACGCACGAGTATGTGCTCCGGTATGTGGCGGTCAGCGATCTGCGCTCGTCGGTCTTGCGGAGCGAGCTGTACTGGAATGTCACTGGGAACCATTGGGAGTTCCCTATCGATTCCACGCACGCGACCGTCACGCTCCCGCGAAGTGCCGTCTCGGGCGGGGTCCGGGCGTGGAGCTACGAGGGCTTGCGCGGGGAGCAGGAGCCCGGCGAGGCTGCGACAGGCCGGCCATCCACCTCGACCATCGAGCTCCAAGCCGCGCGGCCACTCCGCGCCCACGAAGGATTCACCATTCTGTTGGAGTGGCGCCCACCGCCCACGGCGGCGGTCCCGGCGACGTGGGCGGACCTGACCGCTCAGCCGGTCTCGGTGTATCTCGGACTGGACCTGCTGTTGGCGCTGCTGATCCACTTCGTTGCATGGTGGAGCGTGGGTCGGGACGCGGGTGAGCGCGGGCCCGCGCTCTCGGGCGGTCCTCCGGCGGGAATCTCGCCCGCGCTGGCTCGCGTGGTGTGGCGGTTGGGAGTCGACGACAAGTCGTTCCGCGCCCTGATCGTCCACATGCTCTACCAGGGACTCCTGCAGATGGACGTCACCGCGGACGGGTGGATGATGCAGCGACGCGCGGGCTCGGCAGAACGAGAGCACGGCGCGAGCGATGAGGAACGACTGGTCATGAACGAGCTCCGCTCCAAGGGCGGGCTCGCGCTGCATCCACGGAACGCTGCCACATTGCGGGCGTTGCGATCGCGAGTGTCGGACGTTCTCACGGCGGCTGCGATGCCCGCGTTTTATGACCGCAGGCGGGGCCCTGTGTTCGGCGTGTGCCTGGTCGCGGGCTTCGGGCTGGTCCTGTCCGGGCTCGAGTGCTTCGCTCAGGGCATCGGACTGGGTTGGGGCGTGCTCGTGGCGGGCGTCGTGATCGGGCTGCCCCGCTCCATGGGAGGGCGGGTCGTCTTCCGGCTGCCGCGCGATGCGTGGGATGGCACCACCGTCACGGTCATGGGGATCCTCGCGATCGGAGGTTTCGCATGGTTGTTCGTGACCGCCTACACCCAGCTCGACCCCTGGCCACTCACATTCGCACCCCTGCTGGCGGGAACCATGGTGTGGAGTCGGCATGTGCTCAAGGCTCGCACGGCGAGGGGCCGGGAGATCGATGTGAGCCTGAGGGCCTACCGCGAAGCGCTGACGGGTGAGGACATGGGGGCAAGGGCGCGCGCCCTGCCGCGCGCGGAGAGCCGTCAGTTGTTCGCGCAGGGTCTGGCCTGGGCCATGGCGCTCGACGCCGAGCTGCCATGGGTGGAGATCTTCGCGCCGGTGCTGGACGGGAACGAACCGGATTGGCTGGTGCGCGGGGAGACCGCGGCGGGTTCGACGCCGCCCGTGCCCATCGCGGGTCATCGGATCGGCTTCGTGCTCGACACCGTGTTGAGTCCCGCGATGGTGCACTTCGACGGCACCGTGACGAACCTGCACTT
>JBEBGT010000354.1:0-4269 GCA_040081365.1 Candidatus Eiseniibacteriota bacterium
CCCAGCGCCGTGCGGATCGTGACCCCGCGCGGCACCACGGTCGCGCGGCGCTACGCCACGCTGCCGCCCGACAAGGCCCCCACGGCGGTGTGCTCGGTCTTTCGCGGGTACTTCGATTTCGACCACGACACGCTTGGCACCGTCCGCGATACGGTCGTGCTCACGCAGGGCGCCACGGTGCGCTGGATCCAGTACTTCCCGGACTTCCACACGGTCACCAATGGCACCGACTCCGGTGACCTCAACGCGGCCTCCGAGTTCAACGCCATCTTGGACGGCGTGACCACGCGTTTCGACTGGACGTTCGACACGGTCGGCCAGCACGATTTCTTCTGCTTCATCCACGAGCCCGTCATGCTGGGAACCATCTACATCCTGCCGGCCGCGGTCGACGTGAAGCCTGGGGTGATCCGCAAGGCCACGTTCTCGCGCACCCCGACGCCGAATCCCACCCGCGGCGAGGTGCGCTTCGCCATCGCGCTGCCGCGCACCACGCGCGTGCTGCTGTCGGTCCACGACGTGACCGGCCGCATGGTGGCCACGCTGCGTGACACCGGCCTGCCACCCGGCGAGCACTTCGTGACCTGGGACGGCCGTTCGCGTGAGGGGCGGCTGGCCCCGGCCGGGCGCTACTTCATCCGGCTGGCGGCGGGTGATGTGCGCGAGTCGCGCGCGGTGTCGCTGATCCACTAGCGCATCGGCATACACGACGACGGCCGCGAGTGCTTGCGCACTCGCGGCCATCGTCGTGTTCGGTGGGACGCGGGTCCGGGCCGGTGATCAGCGATTGCCGCCCGCGCCCTTCGCCTCCGGCGCGGTTTCGGTCTTCGCACCGGCCTTGCCCTTCTCGGTGGCCCCCGGCTTGGCGGCCTTGGCGTTCTTCACGGCTTCCGGCGCCGCCGCGATGGCGGCCTCGAGTTGCTTGGCCAGGTCCTCCGCGCGCAGGCGCTTGAGCCACACGAGCTGCGCCTGGGCGCCCTCGAGGTCCCCGTTCTCGAGCAGGGCCTCGCCGTAGTACTCGCGTGCCGGGGCGTAGTCGGGCTCGATGCGCAGGCACGCAGCGTAGGCATCGATCGACTTCTCGTAGTTCCCGAGCTTGCGCCACGAGAAGCCCTGGAGGTTGAGCGCCTCGTAGTAGGCCTTGTCGTACTCCAGCGCACGGCCCGCACGCTCGATGGCGCGCTTGAACAACTTCTCGGCCTTCTTGGGGTCGGGTGTCTCGGCGGCCAGCACTTCCTTGGCCTTCGCGATGTCGTCGTACGCGTCGGTGTACCAGGCCTCGGCCTCCTGGCGCGGCGTCTTGCCCTCGCCGGCCTGCGGCGTGGAACCGGGGGCCGGCGTCGAGGGCATCGAGGGGCGCTCACCGCCCGAAGCGAACGATGACGCGGCGGACAACGTCAGCATGAGCAGCGTGCACAGCAGGCGAATGCGCATGGGATCTCCTCGAGTGTCGGCCAGCGGGGTCTGGGGGTATTGTGGAGCATGCCACCCCGCCGGCGCCACGCGGAATCACGGCCGGCCGAGCGCGGTGGTGCAACCTGCAGTGCGGATCACGCCGAATTGGAGGTTCCTTGACGCCGCCGGCCCCGCCCGAGCACATGGGCACGACCACGTTCACGAGCGCCGCAGAGCTCACGTTGGGCGACCTCGCGGAGCTGTTCACCCGCGCCTACCACGGCTACGCCGTGGAGATGCACGTCGATGCCGGCGCGATGGCGTTCATGGAGGAGACCTTCGACCTCTCGGTGGCGCACTCGCACATCGCCTGGCGCGACGGCCGCAGCGTGGGCGTGGCCATGCTGGGGCTGCGCGGCGACCGCGGCTGGGTCGGTGGCATGGGCGTGGTGCCGGAGGCCCGGCGCTCCGGACTGGGCGAGCAGTTGATGACCCGGCTCATCGGCTCGGCTCGCACCGCCGGCGTACGGCGTCTGGGACTCGAAGTGCTCCAAGGCAACGACGGCGCGCGGCTGTTGTACGAGAAGCTGGGCTTCCGCCCCACGCGGCGGCTCGAGGTGCTGGTATGGGACGGGGTGCCCTCCGCGCGCGCTGGCACCGCCCGCGCGTGCGCGCCACGCGAGGCCCGGCAGCGCATCGTCGCCGCACGCGGCGCGAAACCGCCGTGGCAGCGCGCCGACGAATCACTGGACCGGCTCGACGTCTCGACCCCGGCGCTGCGCGCGCTCAGCACTCCGGGAGGCGATGCCGTCTACCGCGTCACCGACGGTCGCGCCAGCGTGCTGCAGATGCACGCCACCAGCGAGACCTCGGCCGGCGTCCTGCTCGACACCATCCGCACGCGCGAGGGCGTGCAGAGCGTGCGCTTCCTGAACGTGCCCGACGACGACCTGGCCACCGCTGCGCTGCATGCGCGCGGCGCGGTCTGCCTGGTGTCGCAGTCCGAGATGGTACTGGAACTCTGAAACCGCCCCGCCCACACGGTCCGGGCGGACACGGTGCACGAATCCGCCAAGTCCATTAGCCTGCGGGCAGGTTCACCCTACTCGGCAATCCCCCCCTCACGGTGAGGTCTCGATATGGTTCGCTGGATCGCGGTCGCCATGTTCGTGGTCGTGGCTGCACTCGGGTTCGTGGCCTGGAAGAAGTACTCCGCCCCGCCGCCGGCCACGGAGTCCATGGAAGCGCAGGCGATGCCACCCGGGGACATGCCCGGCGGGATGCCCGGTTCGATGCCGGAGGGCCACCCGGGTATCGAGGCCGAAGGCGCGCCCGACCATGGCATCCACTGGGACGTGCCCAAGTCGTGGAGCGAGGGCCCGCCCAAGAGCATGCGGCTCGCCACCTACCTCGCGAAGGACGCCGAGTGCGCCGTGTTCTACTTCGGCCCCGACCAGGGCGGCTCCGTGGACGAGAACATCGACATGTGGACGAGCCAGTTCGAGGGCCGGCCGAATCCCAGGCGCGAGGTGCGCACGGTGGCCGGCATGAAGATCACGCGCGTCGAGATCGACGGTGCGTATCTGTCCCCCGGCGCCGACATGAAGCCGACGGGCTCGAAGACCGGCTACAGGATGCTGAGTGCGATCGTCGAAGGCCCGCAGGGCAAGGTGTTCTTCAAGTTCACCGGCCCGGCTACCAGCATCAAGGCGGCGGCCAAGGACTTCGACGCGATGCTGGCCAGCATGCACACCAACTGACGTCCGTGGCCCCCGAAGCCGCTGCCCACTGGCCGGAAGCCGGTGCCGCCGCGCTGCTCGCGGGCTACGAGGCCTGGCGCGCGCGCTACGCGGGCATCACCGCGCGCGCGCGCCGCCACTTCGAACGCCGCGACTGGCTGGCGGCCCAGCGCGACTCGGCCCGCCGCCTGGACCTCTACGGCGAGTGCGTGGCCGACAGCCTCGTGCAGCTCGAGTCCCGTGTCGGCGCGCTGGCCGGGGATCGCGCCACCTGGAACGCCATGCGCGACGCCTATGGCCGTCGCGTGGCCGGTCGCACCGACCAAGAGCTCACCGAGACGTTCTTCAACTCGTGCGTGCGGCGCACGTTCCACACCGTGGGCGTGGACCCCGACGTCGAGTTCGTCGCCATCGCCATGAGCGACGCTCCATTGCCCGCGAGTCCCGCGCTCGTCGTGCAGTACCCGCGCGACGACCGGCTCGGCCAGCTCGTGCGGCGCGCACTCGAAGAGCAGCCGTTCGCGGTGCCGTGGGCGGACCTCGCGGGCGATGCGCAGCGCGTGGCGGAAGCCATCGTCGCGGCCGCCGACGTGCGCCGCATCCACACGTTCGAGCTGGCCCGCCCGGTGTTCTACCGCGGTCAGAGCGCGTATCGCGTGGGACGGTTGCTGACCGACGGCCCCGCGATCCCGTTCCTGCTCGCGTTGCGCAATCCGGATGGGTGCATCGCCGTGGACGCCGTACTGCTCACCGAGGACGAGGTGAGCATCGTGTTCAGTTTCGCACGCTCGTACTTCATGGTGGGCCACGAGCACCCGCGCGAACTGGTCGACTACCTGCGCGCGATCATGCCGCGCAAGCCCCTGGCCGAGCTCTACACCGCCGTGGGGCTGCATCGCCACGGCAAGACCGAACTCTACCGCTCGCTGCTGCGCCACCTGGCCACCAGCGACGACCACTTCGAGATCGCGCCGGGCCAGCGCGGCATGGTGATGTGCGTGTTCACGCTGCCGGGCTTCGACGTGGTGTTCAAGATCATCCGCGACCGCTTCGACCCGCCCAAGACCGTCACGCACGCCGAAGTACGCCAGAAGTACCGCTACGTGTTCCGGCACGACCGCGCCTGTCTCTTATA
>JBEBGT010000355.1:0-4258 GCA_040081365.1 Candidatus Eiseniibacteriota bacterium
CGGCCGCGCAGCTGTTCATCTCGGGTGATGCCGCGACCGGCGTGCTGGTGAGCTTCGAGGACGATGACGGTCCAAGCCGGACCTGGATCCGGCACTTCGAGCACGTGCTGCCCGGGGGCACGCTGGACCCCGCGTGGCCGTTGCATGCCGCGCTGCCGTGTTTCGAGCGGCGTTCGGCGGTGGCCTCCGACGGTCAGGGGGGCGCGTTCCTGTCGATCCCCGGTCCGGGCCCCGGCAGCATCTACGACCCGCCACCCACCCCGGCTTCGGTCTGGGTCCATCACATGCGGAGTGACGGCGTGCGCGACCCCGCATGGCCGGTGGAAGGCGTGTGGCTCGACAGTTGGACGAGTTCCTACACCGAGGGGCCCGCGATGTGCGCCGACGGCGCGGGCGGGTTGTTCGCGGTGTGGTACGACATCCGCCACGGCCGCGCCGACGAGAACTCGTTCTGGACTGACCGCGACCTGCGTGTGCAGCACGTGCTGGCCGACGGCACGCGCGATCCGGCCTGGCCCGATAGTGGTTGGGTGCTCATGGCCGCGCCGGGGGACCAGGCGCATCCGACGATCGTGCCCGACGGCCCCCAGCGCGCGATCGTCGTGTGGCAGGACGATCGCAGCGGCATCTATCCCTACGACCGGGCGCAGGGCGAGGCCGACGTGTGGGTGAGCTTCCTGGATGCGTCCCCCGGGGCCGCCGCGCCCTGTACGATTCCGGCCCTCGTGAGTGCCGCGCCGGGCGCACAGGTGTTCCCGGTGGTCGCGCCTGCGGTGGGCGGTGCGTTCGTGGTGTGGGAGGACGCGCGCTACCAAGTGGGGGAGCCCGTTCCCGGCACCTACAACTCGGACCTGTTCGCGGCACGCGTCGGTTTCGGTCTGTTGACCGCGCCGCGCCCGCGCGCGGGTCTGGCGCTCGCATGCGCGAGCCCCGTGCGCGGTCCCACGTTCGACGTGGCGTTCGAACTGCCCGTACCGGGCCGCGTGATGCTGAGCGTGTTCGACCTCGCCGGCCGGCGCATGCTCCGCGAGCAGCGCGGCGGCATGCCGGCCGGCCGCGGGCGGCTCACGCTCGCGCCCGCGGTACGGTTGGGGCCCGGCGTGTACTGGGTGGCGCTCGAGCATGCCGGCGCGCGGCGCACACAGCGGGTGGTCGTGCTCGAGTAATTCCGTTGGCGCTGCGCCAACGCGATGCTAGCGTGCCGCACTCGTGTGCCGCGGCGTGCGGCACGCTCGGCATCCGGTTCCCGGCAGCACGCTCTCGAATCCACGGCTTCGAGGTCCGCGCATGAGCATGGCCGCGTCGGCGCCCCGCAAGGGGCCCCTCGACATGAACGCCTACCAGTGGACGGTGTTGTTCGCCGCCTGGTTGGGCTGGGGCTTCGACGTCTTCGACGGGCTGCTGTTCAACTATGTGGCCCCCAACTGCGTGCCCACGCTGTTGCACCTGCCGCTCGGCAGCCCCGAGGCCAAGGCCGCCACGCTGCGCTGGACCGGCATCCTCACCTCGCTGCTGCTGGTGGGCTGGGCCGTGGGCGGCATCGCGTTCGGGCGCATCTGTGACCGCATCGGCCGCACGCGCACGCTGTTGTTCACCATGTTGCTGTACTCGCTCGGCACGGCGGCATGTGCGTTCGCGCCCAACATGGCGTGGCTCGTGTTCTTCCGGCTTGTCGCCAGCCTCGGCATCGGCGGCGAGTGGGCCGCGGGTGCCGCCATGGTGGCCGAGGTCGTGCCCGAGCACCGGCGCGTCGAGGCCGGCGCGATCCTGTACAGCTCGTCGCCGCTCGGGTTGTTCCTGGCCACGTTCGTGACCTGGCAGATCCAGGGCGTGCACTTCGCCGCGCATCCCGAGACCGCGTGGCGCTACGTGTTCCTCACCGGTCTGATCCCGGCCGCGGTCGCGTTCGCCGTGCGGCTGTTCGTGAAGGAGCCCGAGCGCTGGAAGAGTGCCGCGAGCACGGCCGCACCGCCGCGGCTCGCGGAGTTGTTCTCGCCCAAGTATCGCGCCACCACGTTGTCGGGGCTCGCCATGTCGGTGGTCGCGCTCATCACGTGGTGGAGCTGCAACGCCTTCATGCCGCTCGTGGCCAACGGGCTCGCCGCCACCACGGCCGCCGCGCAGCAGCTCGACGCCACCGCCGCGCGCCGGCTGGGCGAGGAGTGGAAGGCGCTCGCCACCAACTGCTTCAACTTAGGGGGACTCGCCGGCACGTTGTTCACGGTGCCGCTCGCCAAGCACCTGGGCCGGCGTCCCATGTACTTCCTCTACTATCTGTCCGCCGGCATCGCGGTCATGTGCACGTTCGGGCTGCCCATGGATCCGCACACGCGGCTCTACATGTACTTCTTCATCGGGCTCACGGTGTTCGGCGTGTTCGGCAGCTTCACGTACTACCTGCCCGAGCTGTATCCCACGCGACTGCGCGCGACGGGCGCGGGCTTCTGCTACAACGCCGGGCGCATCATCGCGGCCGCGGGACCGTTCGTGGTGGGCAGCCTGGCCGCACGCGGTGCGGGTGCGCTCGGAGCCGCGCTGCAAGTGCTGTTCTGGGTCGGCGCGGTGCCGCTCGCGGGGTTGCTGCTATTGCCGTTCGTCATCGAGACGCGCGGCCGCACGCTGGCGGACTGAACGTGCACGCCTCGATTCTGCGCGAGCCGCGGGCGGCAACGCGTTCGCAGCAACGTGCTTCGCGCCGCGCTGTTTTCGGCGCTTGACGCGCGTGCATGCCTGCGTGCATCTTGCGCCTCGACATCTCCGAGGTGCCCCGCACGATGCGGGGGAAAAGGGAAGCGGGTGTGATTCCCGCGCGGTCCCGCCACTGTGATGGGTGCGGCGCATTCGAACGCCACCGGTAAGCCCCGAGAGTCTCGTGCTCTCGAGTATGACCGGGAAGGCGAATGCGCTCCGGAAATCGCGACGCCAGGGCTTCCAAGCCCCATGCGGCGCGCTCCGGGAGCCCTCAGTCAGGAAACCTGCCTTGGAGCCATGGACCCGACGCCTCGTGTGACAGGCGTACCGGAGCAGGCCCTTCGGCCCCGGTGCGACGCTCTCACAAGCGCGCTGGGGCCGTTTCGATTGCGGCGCGAAGGACGCCAGATCGATGCTCCTGCAGGCTCTGCTCACATGGGCGGCGGTCTTCGCTGCCCCATCTCTGCGCGTGCGCGACCACGCGGCGCTGCTCCCAGACTCGGGAGTGGTCGTCGTTCAGTCGGACACCTCGCTTCACGCCGTGTCGCGCACGCCAGACTTTCCCCGGCCGG
Organism: Candidatus Eiseniibacteriota bacterium; assembly: GCA_040081365.1. GTDB lineage: Bacteria > Eisenbacteria > RBG-16-71-46 > RBG-16-71-46 > RBG-16-71-46 > JAIOPA01. The sequence goes on from JBEBGT010000355.1 coordinate 3,264, forward strand.
TGGCGATCCTGCCACCGGTCCGCGTGGACGCCGACCGCGAGACGGCGCGCCTCGAGCGCGCCCGCCGCCGCGCGCCGACGGCGTTCGTCACCACACTCGGTTCCGGTCGCGACGTGCGCGCGCTGTCGAGCCTCGCCGACGTGCTGGGTGAAGCGGCCGGTGCGCGCGTCACGCAGTACGGCGGTCTGGGCGCGTTCTCGACCATGTCGCTGCGCGGCGCACCGCCCGGGCACGTGACGGTGCTGCTCGACGGCGTGCCGCTCACGTCGGCGGCCAATGGCGTGATCGACCTGGCCGGCGTGCCCGCGACGGCGATCGACGCGGTCGAACTCTACCGCGGCGCGGCACCGGTGGGCTTCGCGTCGCCCACACCGGGCGGACTCGTGAACCTGGTCACGTTGCCGAGTGCGGGGCTGCGCCAACTGCGCGTGGCCGCGGGTTCGTTCGGCACCGGCGAGGCGCTGGGTTCGCTGGGCGCGCAGCGTGGCGCGTGGTCGGTGATGAGCACGGGCGGCTGGCAGGGCAGCGACGGCGACTTCGAATACCTGGACGACAACGGCACGCCGCTCGAGCCCGCCGACGACCACGTGGCGCGGCGCGGCAACACGCGCTTCGATGCGGCCTCGGGGCTGCTGCATGCGCGCTACGCACCGAGCGAGGCGGTGGTGCTGTCGGCGCGCGCGGAGTATTTCCGACGCGGGCAGGGCGTGCCGGGGCCGGGCTCGGTGCCGGTGCACGGTGCGCGCTTCGGCAACGAGCGCGCCACGCTCGCGAGCGAAGCACGGCTCGCACGCGGCGCGCGCTGGCCCGCGCTGGTGCTGCGCGCGAATGGCGCGCGCCTGCGCTCGCGCTTGCGCGACACCGAGGGCGAGTTGGGCCTCGGGCGGCTCGACACCGACGAGCGCTTCGCGGACGGCGCTTACACCGCCGAGCTGGCGAGCCCGGCGCGCTGGCCGTGGCTCGGGGTGCGCGCCGGCGCGGCGGGCTCGGCGCGT